>JAJPYV010000217.1:0-1875 GCA_021204735.1 Prevotella sp. | reverse complement strand
AGGCTACAGAAAAAGGACCAGAAGATTAAGACTTTATACATGAATTATGAGAGGAGGGTGTGCCATAAAACAAATGACACACCCTCTTTTTCCTGTTTTCGTCACCTAATTTACAAATCGGCACTACAAGTATCTGTGATAGGGATTTTTGGCTGAATTTGGCAGGCGCAATTAATTTCTTACTCTCGTTCACCCACGTTTCACCCTCGTTCACCCATGTGTAGGGACTTTAATTTATTAAGTCCGCTGCAAGCAATCAACGCAAGTAGCCCTCCGCTAATGTAGGGACACAATTTATTGAGTCCGCTCGTTTCGGAGAAACGAATGTATGTATTCAATATGTTCACAAAGGTTTGCCATTGTTAATGTGTATTCATACGCCCCATTTGGGCGTATGGACTCAATTTTCGATTAAGCGAGAGTAATGCCAAGCTTGCTTGGACATTGCCGAGCGTGAGAAAAATCACTGAAAGTAATAAATTGTTTCCCTACAATTGTTTGTGGCTATTTGAGGAATTTTTGAATAAATCTTGGGCAGACACATTGGCGAAAACAGGAAAACTGCGACAGGCTGTCGCAGTTTTACCATGGGGACATATATTGACCTTGATGCGCAAGTTCGGTGAAGATGACAATGCCATTTTATATTATATGCAGGAAATCACATCTAAAGGTTGGAATCGTGAAGTTCTATCCAGTGCCATCTCTCTTAATATGCATAAGAGGAAGAACGAATCATCTGATAATAATTTTGAACAGACGCTACCTACTACACAGGCAATGTTTGCCAATGAAGTGTTCAGAAGCAGTTATAATCTGGGATTTCTTGGTATTAAAGACCCAATATTAGAAACAGAACTTGAAAATAGGCTTGTAGAGAAAGTAAAGCAATTCCTTTTGGAACTTGGCAAGGGTTTCACCTATATTGGCAATCAGTATGTACTCGAATACAACGGAAAGCGGAGCATAGTTGATATGCTTTTCTTCCATCGTGGCCTACATTGCTTAGTAGCCATTGATTTGAAAATTGGTGAGTTTAAGCCAGAATATGCAGGTAAGATGAACTACTACTTGTCATTGCTAGACCGTTTGGAACGTAGAGAAGGAGAGAATCGTTCTATCGGCATTATTTTATGTGCTGAGAAAGATCGTGTGGAAGTGAAACTGGCATTGGAAGATATGGGTAAGCCCATTGGTGTAGCAGATTATCAATTAATAGTTCCACAGGAAGAATTAAAGAAAGTAGTTGCAGAAGAAGTAGAGGCTTTTGGTAAAGATTTTCCACTTCCTGCTGAATCGGAGGAGTATTTAAGGTAAGGTTTATCAGAAATTGAGTCTGATAAAAATTATGATTTGCTCCTACTTTCGCATACTGGAGGCTGGATTAAGTTTTAATATAAAAAGTTTATTTATTACTCTTTACACGATTGCAAAGTTTGCAAAGCATCTGGCAGTTGGCGGCGGTGGTCTTGCCGCCTTCTGACCAAGGGGTGATGTGGTCACCTTCCATTTCGTCTACCTCAAAATGATTGCCACATTTAGCGCAAATACCATTCTGTTTTTCGTAAACCTCGCTCTTGATGTCATCGGTAAAAGTACGGAGACTTAAACTGCTTTCGTCATGCGATAAAAGATAGGCATAAATTCCTTTCTTGTTAGTAACTTCCGAATCTTTCATAAGGCGTTTAACTTCTTCCTCTAATTTCGAGGCTGAAAGGTCATCGTTTTGATGAACATTGTAAAGTTCGCCCCACGGCAAACCTTTCATTTCCTTACGGTAATTTGGGAAAATACTTTTCACCCATGCAATCACTCTCTGAAAATATTGCCATTCCCTGTCAGCGTTCACATCGTTCTGGTGTTTTGCCATATAAC
>JAJPYV010000086.1 GCA_021204735.1 Prevotella sp. | reverse complement strand
AACAAATTCATTATGGAACAAGTTTCTTTTATAAAAATTAATCCGGCTGACTCCGTGGTTGTTTGTCTTAGAAACCACACTAAAGGTGAGACAATAACTGTCGACGGCAACGCCATCACTATCTTGCAGGATACGCCTGCCGGACATAAAGTCATCATCCGCGACACGGCTGCTGGTGAGAATGTTATTAAATATGGCTATCCTATCGGTCATGCCAAAGAGGACCTGAAAGCTGGTCAATGGGTTAACGAGAATAATCTCAAGACTAACCTCTCTGGTACTCTTTCTTACGAATACAAACCTGTTAACGAGGAGTTGCAGATTGCTAACGACAACCTTACTTTCAACGGTTATGTACGCAAGAACGGTGAGGTGGGCATCAGAAACGAGGTTTGGGTTGTTCCTACCGTAGGTTGCGTTAACGGTATCGCCGAGAACTTGGCTAACAGATTAGAAAAAGAGACTAACCTTGAGGGTATCGACGCTGTACATGCTTGGCACCACAACTATGGTTGCTCTCAGTTGAGCGAGGACCATGAGAATACTAAGAAGATTCTCCGTGATATCGTTCTTCATCCAAATGCTGGTGCTGTCCTCGTGCTGAGCCTTGGTTGTGAGAACAACCAACCTGACGTGTTCGAGAAACTTCTCGGTGATTATGACAAGGACCGTATCAAGTTCTTGATTGTTCAGAACGTTCAGGGTGATGAGGTCGAGGAAGGTATGAAGATTTTGCGTGGTCTTTACAATATCGCAAAAAATGACAAGCGCACTGTTTGCCCATTAAGCGAACTGCGTGTCGGTCTTAAATGTGGCGGTAGCGATGGCTTCAGTGGTATCACTGGTAACCCGTTGGTTGGTGAGTTCTCTGACTATCTCGTTGCTCAGGGCGGTACGTCTATCCTTACTGAGGTTCCTGAAATGTTCGGCGCTGAGACTATCCTTATGAACCGTTGCAAGACGGTTGAATTGTTCGACCAGACTGTTAAGATGGTCAACGACTTCAAGGAGTATTTCCTTAGTCATGGTGAGCCTGTCGGTGAGAATCCTTCTCCAGGTAACAAGAAGGGTGGTATCTCTACTCTTGAGGACAAGGCTCTCGGTTGCACACAGAAATGTGGTAGGGCTCCCGTTAGTGGTGTACTGAAATATGGTGACCGTTTGCAGGTTAAGGGTCTGAACCTCCTCTCTGCTCCTGGTAATGACCTCGTGGCTGCTACTGCCTTGGCTTCCGCCGGTTGTCAAATCGTTCTGTTCACTACTGGTCGTGGTACTCCTTTCGGCACTTTCATCCCTACAATGAAAATCTCCACCAACAGCACATTGTATAAGAACAAGCCTAACTGGATTGATTTTAATGCTGGCGAGTTGGTTGACGGTACCGACATGAAGACTCTTGTGGGTAAATTCGTTGAGAAAATCATTGCTGTTGCCAACGGCGAGCAAACTTGCAACGAAAAGAATGGTTACCGTGAGATCTCTATCTTCAAGAATGGCGTAACTCTATAATTACATATTTTATGAGGGTATGTCCATAATGGCATGCCCTCATTCTTTTTATTATATACTGGTCATCGTATGATGAGAATTGTTTTTAGGAATTTCATTACTCTCCTCTCCATCGGGGCTTTTGATACTGAAGATTCTGCTGAGGCCATGTCTCAATTTAAATGGTCTCAAATGCTCCAACTTGCTGATAATTATGATGTTACTGATTTTATCTCTTTGGGCATCTCCAAAATGTATAATAGAAATTCCTCTCTAATCCCACCCAACATTCTTAAACTCGCTAAAGGACATATTTCGGATTCTCAAACTATTTATTTCAAGAATGATGAGCATTATAATTTCACGCAGAAATCTATAAAAAAGTTCTCTAACTTCTTTCTGAACCGAAAACTGAACAAGATTATTTTCAATGAAATTCACAGCATCGACACTTCTGTAACTTCTTTGGTGTTCTTGCTCAAACTCATAGATACAATGAACGGTTTCCTCACTGTTGACAGGAATTTCCGCAATGTCATTGACCTCGGTACTTATCTTAGAAATTCTGGCGATAAGATTGATTTCATAAAAATTGATTTGTGGCTCAAATCTCTCCGAATGAAGGGTATAGCAAATCTTATCGGAAGTTATTTGGTAGTTTTGTTCAACTTCACACCCGATGAATTACCTTTCATAGATAACGTGGATGAGGGGGTTTACGCAAAAGTTTACAATTCGGTGGAAAAACCGGTGAAACAGGATGACATATCTTCTGATGATGACAAACCGATAAGGATTAGGGGTATCATCAGTCCTGTTCACAAACCTAACACTAATGCTTCTAAATATTTTGCTTATTGCCCGTTGGAGGTAACCAGCAAAATACTGAAAAATATTTCCAAAAGTCTTTCCAACGTTGAGGAATAACTAAATTTATGTAAATTTTCTTTGCTTTCCAATCGATTAGCTATATCTTTGCATGAAATTTTCAGTAGCTTAATGCGTCCGCAAACTTGTTTCAGATGTGTTTTGCATTTGCTTATTTTAAGTTCTCTTTAGAATGAAAAGATACTTCTCATTAATAGTATTTATATTTTTATTTGGCATACAACTCATAACAGCACAAAACAACGAAATATATGATGTTTTGTGCGAGGATACTTGCAACCATATACACGGCATTGACCTCAGTCATTATCAGGGTGATGTGTTCTGGGAAACTGTCGGCTCTAACAGCAAAATGGCGTATGTATATCTCAAAGCTACCGAAGGTAGTACTAATATAGATGATAAGTACGAGAAGAACATACAGTTGGCTCACAAATATGGACTGAAAGTAGGCTCTTACCACTTCTTCCGACCTACAACCGACCTCACTGAACAGTTGGAGAATTTCAAGTCGCAATGCCGGCCGGGAGAACAGGACTTGATTCCGATGATTGACATAGAGTCAACGGGCAAACTCTCTGACAGTGTGTTTTGTGACTCTCTCTTGCGTTTCCTCGACATGATAGAGCAGACTTACCGCCAGAAACCTCTGATTTATACTTACCAGAATTTCTACAACAAGCATTTGCTCGGAAAACTTGACAATTATATGCTTATGATTGCTATATACTCTGGCGAAGAACCTGTGTTGTTCGACGACCATGACTATATCATTTGGCAATATACTTCCAAAGGACGTATCAACGGCATCAACTCTTTTGTTGACAAAAGTCGTTTGACAGGGCGGCATAGCTTGCGTGAACTCCGCTATAAGCATTAGTGATTATGAAATCGTATATTTAACATATTTGAATTTTTAGTTATATGGCAATTATTAGATGCCCTGAATGTGGCCACTCCATTAGCGATAAAGCTCCTACCTGCCCTAACTGTGGCGTGGAGATTGCTGGCAAAATAACAGTATGCCCTGATTGCGGAAACGCTTATTTCAAGGAGGACGGTGCTTGTCCTCATTGCAAAAATCATTCTTCTGATATTGATGAGGAGGAAAACGAACAGATTATTGTTTCTCATGATAATCACGAAGATAAGGATGTTTCGCAGTCATCACCCATTTCTGAACCTGATGATACTCCTGAGCCTCCCGTAAATAGTGGTGGTAATGACAAGAAGAAAGGTAAGGGTAAGACTGTTTTAATCGTCTCTTTCATAATCGCAGTCATTATTGTCGGCGTCTGTTTCTTCTTTTACAACCAGGCGGTGAGCAACAAGGAGGAAAGCGAATATGAATATGCACTGAACAGTAGCGATCCAACAATATTGCAGTCTTATTTGGACAATTTCAAGGATGCGCCAGAAGAACATATCAATATTATTCGGGAACATCTCCAAAAACTGTCTTTAGAGGATGTTGAATGGAATGATGCTGTGATTAACGGCACGAAATCTGCTTTGAATAATTATTTGAACAAATATCCTGACACTCCTCACAAACAGGAGATTTTGGATAAACTCGATTCTATCGACTGGATTCAGGCAACTAATATCAACACTATCGAGGCTTTCCAGTCGTATGTCGACAACCATTATGACGGTGCTCATTACGATGAGGCTATGCTCGCATTGAAAAACATCAAGTCAAACGAGATAAAACCTGCTGACACTCAATTTGTCAAGACTATCTTCCATAATTTCTTCGTTGCTATAAACAGCAAGGATGAGGGTAGCCTTATCGCTGACGTTAGCGACAATATGACTTTATTGGGTAAGGATAACGTCTCAAAAAATGACGTAATCGCTTTCATGTATAAGTTATACAAACCTGAAATAAAGAGTATGCTCTGGACTCTTACCAATGATTATGACATCCAGAAAAAAACTGTCGCTGACGGGCAATTTGAATATACCGTAAGGTTCTCGGCTATCCAAAAGGTTGAGGGCTACGACAATAAGACTACTAACAACAGGTATCGTATTGATGCTAACATCAATGCTGATGGCAAGATATCTGACCTGGAAATGACGAAAATTTTTGAATAATAACCTTCTGATACTATGAATAAATTTTTTGTTACTATCGCATTTGCTCTCTGCCTTAACATGAGCGTAATGGCACAGACAAAGACAGTAGAACTGCGTGTTATCGAGACGAGTGATGTTCACGGCTGTTTCTTCCCTTACGATTTTATCAACCGCAAACCTATGTCTGGCTCTATGGCAAGAGTGAGTTCCTACGTTAAAGAACTGCGGAAATCTTACGGCGATAACCTGCTGCTCCTCGACAACGGGGACATCCTGCAAGGCCAACCTACAAGTTATTTCTATAACTACATGAAGCCTGATATGACTAATATTGCGGCTTCTGTAATAAACTATTTGAAATATGATGCTCAGACAATGGGCAATCATGATGTTGAGACTGGACACGCTGTTTATGACAAGTGGATTAAGGAGGTCAACTGTCCGATGCTCGGTGCGAATATTATCGACACTTCAACTGGTAAGCCGTACACCATTCCGTATAGTATGTATGTCCGTGACGGTGTTCGTATCGCTGTGCTTGGCATGATTACTCCTGCCATACCGAATTGGCTTGACGAGAAACTGTGGACTGGCTTGCACTTTGTTGACATGACTAAATGTGCCAAAGAATGGATCGATTATATCAAATCTAACGAGAACCCTGATATTATTATAGGTCTGTTCCACTCTGGTTGGGACAATGGTATCGTTACTGATGAATATGAGGAGGATGCTGCCCAACGTATCGCTCAGGAGGTGCCTGGCTTTGACCTTATTTTATATGGACATGACCATAGGCGCAACTGCGAGACAGTTACGAATGTTAATGGTGATAATGTTCTCTGCCTTGATCCTTCCAACAATGCTCTTTTCGTAGCTGACGCTTCTATCAGTGTTACTCTCGAAAATGGTAAGGTTACAAGCAAGACAATAACTGGTGAAAATCACGAAGTGAGGGACTTGCCTGTCGATGAGGATTATATGGCTTTCTTCAAGAGTGATATTGACAGTGTCAACGCTTTTGTTGATAAGAAAATCGGTACTTTCAAGAATGCTATGTACACTCGTGATTGTTTCTTCGGAAGTAGTGCGTTCTGTGATTTCATCCACAACTTGCAGTTGCAGATAACCGGTGCTGATGTTTCTTTCAATGCTCCTCTGTCATTCAACACGAGCATCAACGAGG
>JAJPYV010000012.1 GCA_021204735.1 Prevotella sp. | reverse complement strand
ACGCATTGGCTTGTACTAATTTTATTGTGGGAAAGAATGCGAGTGTCGACGGTTCTGTAATGTGTACATACAACGCCGATGACTATGGTATGTTCATAAACCTCTGTCATTATCCTGCAGGTAAGCATCAGAAAGGGGAGATGCGCCAGATTTATGACTGGGACACAAAAGAATATCTTGGTGAGATTCCAGAGGCAGAAGAAACTTACAATGTTATAGGGAACATAAACGAGTATCAGGTCTCAATAGGAGAGACGACATACGGCGGACGTGAAGAGATGGTTGATACTACGGCAATTGTTGACTATGGTTCGTTGATTTACATCGGTCTTCAACGTGCCAAGACTGCCCGTGAAGCGATAAAGGTGATGACAGAAATAGCAGAGACATACGGTTATTGTTCAGAGGGCGAGACATTCACTATCTGTGATCCTGATGAGGCATGGATTATGGAGATGATGGGTAAGGGACCAGGCGGTAAGGGTGCTGTATGGGTGGCTGTGAAAATCCCTGACGATGCCATTTGTGCCCATGCAAACCAAAGTAGGATCCGAAAGTTTAACCAGAAAGACAAAAAGAACGTGATGTTCTCAAAGGATTGCATCAATTTTGCGAGACAGCAAGGGTGGTTTGACGGTAAAGATGAGGATTTCAGTTTTTGTGAGACATACGCATATCCCGACTTCTCCGGTCGCAGATTCTGTGAGGCACGAGTGTGGAGTTTCTTCAATCATTTCTCTACGGGCATGGACAGGTATCTGCCGTACGTTGAGGGTAAGGTGAAAGATACAGAACCGATACCTTTATGGATTGTGCCAGACAGGAAGGTGAGTGTGCAGGACTTGCAGGCGTGCATGAGGGATCATTACGAGGGAACTCCGTTTGCATTAGACAATGATTTAGGGCAGGGTATCTGGAATATGCCTTACCGTCCGACGCCTCTGATTTTTAAGGTTGATGATAAGGAATATTTCAACGAGCGTCCTACGTCAACACAACAGACAGGTTTTACCTATATCGCCCAACTGCGTTCTTGGCTGCCACGCCAGATAGGTGGCGTGTTATGGTTCGGCAATGATGATGGGAATATGGTTGCCTATACCCCTATTTATTGCGGAAACACAGTGCAGCCAGAATGTTACAACACTCCTGGTGCTGATGCCCTTACGTTCAGCGATAAAAACGCTTATTGGGTATGCAATTGGGTAAGCAACATGGTTTATCCTCGCTACTCCTTGATGTTCGGTTCTTTGAAAGAGGTGAGGGACTCACTTGAAAGGAGTTATTTTCAGCAGCAGAAAGAAATAGAACAAAAAGCCATGTCTTTGTATGATGAGAGTCCAGAGAAGGCTATCGAGTGTCTAAATGCTTACAGTAACGAGAAAGCGCAACAGATGTTAGAGTGTTGGAAACAATTGGCATTTTATCTCATCGTGAAATACAACGACATGATTATTAAACCAGAAAAGGATGGGGAGTTTGCAAGGACACCTTCCGGTATTGGAGTTCCTGTAATCCGCCCAGGTTTTCCTGAGAATTATGCTCGTGAATTGCTCCGCCAGACAGGGGATAAGTTTGAAGTTCCGTCAGAATAATGGATAAATCAAGGTTCAAAAACGGACAATACTATTAACTAATGTTAAAAAATCAACTTGTGTGGGAGCACACTAAAAAATCTTAAAATTAAGCGAATAAATCGTTTGCATGGTTCAGACAAATTACTTATATTTGCAATGTTATCCTGAAAACAATCTTTTTACCTTAAAAAAACTAATACCTATTGAAGATTAAAGCGGTCGCTTGTGAAGGTCATCGCTTTATTTTTTTGCCCATTTCTCAACGTCTGGAATTTTCGAGTTTCTTGAAAAATTTATTTTTTATTCGCATAGAGGTGTATTTTTAAGAAATTTTCCGTAATATTGCACTTGATGTTGATTATTGGTTATGAATATGTCCCTCAAGATGCATCTCAAGAATAATTTGTTAATCAAAAAATAATGTAATTTTGCATTATAATATAATTTAATTTAATGAGAGCAGTAAGACCCAAAAAGAATCTTGGACAGCATTTCCTTATAGACCTTAATATCGCGAGGGCAATTGCTGATACTGTTGATGCCTGTCCTGACATTCCTATATTGGAAGTGGGACCGGGAATGGGTGTGCTTACGCAATATCTCGTTATGAAGGGGCGTGAATTCAGGGTTGTTGAGATTGACAAGGAGTCGGTGGATTATCTTAATCGTGAATATCCCGCTTTGCGTGATAACATAATAGGGGAGGATTTCCTGAAATTGGACTTGAACAACTTGTTTAATGGCAAAAAGTTTGTTCTCACTGGTAATTATCCATACGATATATCTTCACAGATTTTTTTCAAGATGCTTGACAATAAGGACTTGATTCCTTGTTGCACGGGCATGATTCAGCGTGAGGTCGCCTTGCGTATAGCCTCTGCTCCAGGTAATAAGACATACGGTATTTTGAGTGTTCTTATTCAGGCGTGGTACAACGTTGAGTATCTTTTCACTGTTGATGAGAATGTGTTTAACCCTCCGCCGAAAGTAAAGAGTGCCGTTATACGCATGACACGCAACAGTACTGTTGACTTGGGCTGTGATTGGAATTTGTTCCGCCGTGTTGTAAAGGCAGTTTTTAACCAACGTCGCAAAATGCTTCGTGTGTCATTAAAACAGTTGTTTTCTGATGCTGTTCCTCATGATGCTTTCTATTCACAAGACATAATGACCCAACGTCCAGAACAGCTTTCTGTTCGACAGTTTGTGGAACTTACAAATATGGTGGCAGAGGAAATGTGCCAAGGCGCAAAATAAAAAATAAAAAAGAAAAGATAAAAAACAACGTGGTGACACGTGGGTAAACATTGGGTGTTTATTAAAAAAGTTGGAGGATTAAACATTATTCATTAAAATAGTAATCGTTTTTACAAAAAAACATTACTATTGCAGTAGCGAAACGGCCGTTTCGGAAATGGAGGTTTCGGAGCATATAAATAAAAAAGGATTGGGGACATAAGATTTTTCGATAGAGCAGAAGAACCTGCCACGTGAGAGTTCAAGGGCTATGCTCTATCGTATAAAGGACTGTCAATGACTGATATAGGGCATTTTAACTTGTTTTACGTTTTTAATCAGTAAAGTTTAGTGATGTTTGTTTGCAGATGTCATTGAATTTTACTAATATTGCATGGCTTTTGAATATAGAGGTAAAAACGCATGTTTAATTGCGTTGGGTATTAGTTTTTTCTTTATACAACATCATAAATCAACACACACATAAAAATCAATAGGTATGGAAGATATTTACGCAAAACAGATAGAGAAAGGCGTAAACCATGTGTTTCGCTGTATGGAAAAAAGAGTGTCTCCAGAGGATATGGAGCGCATAAAGGCAGCATACGAGTTGGCTGCGGAAGCTCACAGCAATCAGAAGCGTAAGACAGGTCAGCCGTACATAATTCATCCGATTTCAGTGGCACGTATTGTGGCGGAGGAGTTGGAATTAGGTGCGAATCCCGTTATTGCAGCATTCCTTCACGATGTAGTTGAGGACACGCCATATACCATTGAGGATATCCGTGAGCGTTTCGGCGATGATGTGGCGTTTCTTGTTGATGTGGTTACGAAACGCAAGAAAGACAAGTATGACAAGTCGAAACAAGTTGATAATTACCGTCAGATACTCAATTCCGTTAAGTATGATGTACGTGCGTTGTTAGTTAAGCTCGCCGATCGTCTGCATAATATGCGCACGCTCGACAGTATGCGTCCTGACAAGCAAATGAAGATAGCAGGGGAGACAGATTATTTCTACGCCCCGCTTGCCAACCGTCTTGGTCTGTATCATGTTAAGGTAGAGTTGGAGAACCTGTCGTTCCGTTACCGTTGTCCACGAGAATATGAGACTATTGACAGGCAGTTGAAACAATATCAGGAGGTCTGTGACAAGGAGATAGAGCCGTTCATTAGCAAGATAACGAACCTGCTTGCGGAGAATGATGTACAGACGAGAATGGAGCTACGCTACCGTATGCCTTACAGTATTTGGCGTAAGATGCGTGCAGGGGAGTGTGATTTTCATCATGTTGACGACAAGCATTATATCCGTGTGATTTACGATGCAGAGAGCGAATTAGAAGAGCGGATTAACACTCTTAAGATTTATGGTATTCTCTCGACATTTTTCAAGGAACGTCCAGGTAGTGTGCTGAACTATATCAATGCGCCGAAGGAGAACGGTTACCAGAGTTTCCATGTGAAGCTGCTTAATGATAAAGGGAGTTGGGAAGAGATACATATTTCATCAGAACGTATGGTGCGAGCATCGAGATTAGGCTGTACTGCAGAGCGCACGGAGGAGAATGTGAAGGCTTGGCTTGCGAAGTTCCGTGATGTGCTTATAGACGTGGCTACGCATGGCAGTGAAATTGACTTTATGGACGGTGTTACAGCATCGTTCTATAATGACGATATTATGGCATTCACTCCAGAGGGGAAGGGCGTGATACTACCGAAAGGAGCGTCCGCACTTGATTTCGCATACGAGATACATAGCGAACTTGGGAACAAGGCTGTGTATGCCCGAATTAACGGCAAACTATCGTCAGTAAAAACTGTTCTTCGTCGTGGAGACTGTGTGGAGATATTCACAAAACCAGATGCCGCCCCAGAGGAGGAATGGCTCGACCATGTACTGACGTATAAGGCAAAACGGAACATGCGTAGTTATTTCGCCCATCTTCCGAAGTCGCAATATGGGCGTTGCGGCAGTTGTCACCCTTTGCCTGGTGATGAGGTCGTGGGGTTCAAGGATCGTGACGGCAGCATTACGTTGCACAAGCGTGACTGCCCTACAGCAATCAGACTTGCATCGCAGCAAGGAGATTCCATCGTAGCAATCAGTTTTGAGGAGGATGAACGTTTCCTTTATCCTGTGCGTATCGGCATTATCGGTGTTGACCGTGACCATTTGTTGAGGGATATGGTTGCGTGTGTTACTGAGCAGTTGCGCCTGTCAATCAGGAAACTCGTTACAGAGACTATCGACAATATCGTTAAATGCACGGTTGACTTCTCCGTGCACTCGTTTAATGAACTCCAGCAAGCAATGAATTCAATTTCAGAGATTGATGGTATAGAGGAGGTTTATAGGATTAAGATACAGTGATATACTGTCATTTATCATTAGGGTTTTTGTGTAAATCAATAATATAGAGATATAATGAGAAATAAGGCGATACCGTTTAAAGCTGCATATCAAATTGTCGATGGGAAGATGATGGTTTGGTTTAATGCAGATGCAGATTCCTGTTTTGGAGCATATCCTGCCCAAGACATTTATATTAAAGATATTGACGTTGCACAACTTTTTACGGTACTTGGTATTAAGGAAGAAAGCAACTTGAAATATTCACTTGATAGATTGCCAAAGGCTGAAAACGATATTCTTCGTCTAAAAAACTTTTGTGACAAAAATGATCAAATATCAATATATCATAGATGATTAAAGAAGATACGATTATATATTGCCACGGTTTACACATGCAGGCTTAAATAAATTGTAAAAACATTGCCTGTTTTCGCCACCTAATTTGAGAATCGGCACTACAAGTATCTGTGGTGTTGAT
>JAJPYV010000298.1 GCA_021204735.1 Prevotella sp. | reverse complement strand
GTGTAAGTCATTTTTGTATGATTATATACGTAAGTTTTAAGATTTAGGAAATACCTGTAAATTTATTTTCAATGATGAATTTATAAAAAAATTGCTGCCAAAGATTTGCATAACTACCATAATTACAGATTATTATCAAAAATGGCTCTGTCTAATTTATTATAGTGTGACTATTCCTCGATAAGTTTGTTTTCTTTTTCCAAGGCTTTCCAAACGGAATATCTGGCCTCTTCACTCATTTGTTCGATTTGCTGAAAAAGTTTTCGCATATCATTACGGTATGTGCTGGTCTCGTATGGACAGAGTTTTACTTGTTTCTTGTAATTTTTATTTACAGTATACTCCTGCAAGTCGCTCTCTTGCTCAAGGCATAGTGGGCGGATAATCGTAAGGGGCATTTTCCGCATTTTCAATCGAACAGGCATTGTTGAGAAACTGCCTTGAAAAAACAGGTTCATCATAGTGGTGTGGATTATGTCATCACTATGATGACCCAACGCTATCTTGTTGCAACCCAGTTCCTGTGCTTTCAGAAACAACTGTTTGCGCCTGTTCCACGAGCACAAGAAGCATGCTGGTTTCTTGTCGGTCGGGGAATACTCAAAACTTGTCGTTACGAGATGGAAAAGTATTCCCCTACTCTCACAGAAATCCTGAAGATAAGAAACATCCGACTCATATTTGATGTTCTCCATCCTGATATGAAGTGCCTCAACAGTAAACGAGGGTGATTTTATCTTCTGCCGTCTTCCTAAAAGTTCCACTAAACACAAGGAGTCTTTCCCACCTGATAAACCCACGAGAATTTTATCATCATTCTCAATAAGATGGTAATCATAAATAGCTTTATTAAAACGACTTACAATTCTTTTCTCAAGTTTTTGTTCAGCAGATAATAATGGCATAATAATACAAACATAATGAGTGATTTTTTGTTACAAAAATCACTCATTTATAATAAATAATTTAATTACAAATTAAACAATTCAGTAAGGTGCTTGTCCATGCTGGCGGCAGCACAACGACCGTCTCCCATAGCGAGAATTACTGTTGCTCCTCCTCTTACAATGTCACCTCCAGCGAAGATGTCAGGACGAGAGCTCTGCATGCCTTCGTTGACTACAATCGTGTTCTTCCTGCCTAACGTGAGGTTCTTTATTGACTTCGGAACTAATGGGTTTGGAGATACGCCGACAGCCACAATCACTTGATCGGTATCTATAGTTAGTGTTCTGCCCTCAATTGGAATAGGACTTCTGCGACCTGATGCATCAGGCTCGCCCAATGTCATAACTTGTAACACTGCTTGCTTTACAGCTCCATTCTCGTCGGCTATGTATTCTATTGGATTGTGCAGACAAAGGAAGTTGATTCCTTCCTCCTTGGCATGCTTTACCTCCTCCAAACGCGCTGGCATCTCCACCTCTGAACGTCTGTAAACTATCGTAACTTCTGCACCCAATCGCTTTGCTGTACGGCAGGAGTCCATTGCTGTGTTGCCTCCTCCTACTACAATCACCTTCTTTCCAATATTTATCGGGGTGTCAGTATCTGGATTTGCAGCATCCATAAGGTTTACACGGGTGAGATATTCGTTGGCTGACATCACATTGATAAGGTTTTCGCCTGGTATGTTCATAAAGTTAGGAAATCCTGCTCCTGAACCTACAAAGATACCCTTGAAACCGCTGTCCTCCAATTGCCCTACTGTTATTGTCTTTCCAATGATACAGTCGGTCTGGAAATGTACTCCCATCTCCTTCAGGTTGTTTATCTCCACGTCAACTATCTTGTTAGGCAAACGGAATTCAGGTATTCCGTATTTCAACACTCCACCTACCTCATGCAATGCCTCGAATACGTAAACGTCATAGCCTTTTTTTGCCATGTCACCAGCAAAACTCAATCCAGACGGACCAGAACCTACTACAGCCACTTTAATGCCTTTGGATGATGCCAACTCAGGAAGAGAAATGTTGCCGCTCTCCCGCTCATAATCGGCTGCAAAGCGTTCCAGATATCCGATAGCCACTGATGGTTCTTGCATCTTCAGGTGGATACACTTACTCTCGCATTGCTTCTCCTGCGGACAAACACGGCCGCACACTGCCGGCAATGCTGATGTCTGCTTGAGTACTTTTGCCGCTGCAAGGATCTCTCCACGCTCTATATTCTTTATGAAAGATGGTATGTCGATACCAACAGGACAGCCTTCCATACAAGAAGGATTAGCACAGTCGAGACATCTCTTTGCCTCGGTCATTGCCATTTCCTTTGTCAGTCCTTGATTTACTTCTTCGTATCTTGTTGTTATACGGTATGATGGGGCGAGTTCAGGCATCTCTACCCTGTCAATGGCGATACGCTGCTTCGGTTTCATCGAGGCACGGAGTTTTTTGCGCCAATAGGCATCTCTGTCAGTAAGTACTTCTATCGGCTCATCAGTAGGTACATAATCCACCGTTATTGTAGGTTTACTCTCCTCTTGTTTGGTGCCTGTTTCTGAAGTTATGCCGAGATGCTGCTCGTATCTCTCCATTTCTTCCTTCTCTGCCTTCTTGAAGGTTCCCATACGTCTGAACATCTCGTCCCAGTCAACTAATGAACCGTCAAACTCAGGACCATCAATGCAGACGAATTTCGTTTTTCCTCCTATGGTAAGGCGGCATGCTCCACACATACCTGTTCCGTCAACCATGATTGTGTTGAGCGACACTTCGCATGGGATGTTGTATTTATGTGCAAGCAGATAACTGAATTTCATCATTATCGGAGGACCGATGGCGAAAATCTTATCCACATGCTCCTGTTGGATGAACTTCTCGATACCTACCGTAACAACTCCCTTCTCTCCGTATGAGCCATCATCGGTCATTATTATCAGTTCATCACTGTTCTCCCTGATGTCGTCCTCAAGGATTATAAGATCCTTACTGCGACCTGCTATTACGGAAAGTACTCTGTTGCCCGCTGCTTTCAGGGCTTTTATTATAGGCAATGTAGGAGCTGCTCCTACACCACCACCGGCACATACAACGGTACCATAGTTTTCGATTTTCGTAGGATTGCCCAACGGTCCTACCACGTCTGTGAGGTAATCGCCTACATTGAGCTCACACAACTTAGTGGATGTTAGTCCTACCTTCTGCGCCACCAATGTAATCGTACCTTTATCGGTATCGGCATTGGCTATCGTCAATGGCATGCGTTCTCCTTTAGCTCCTACTCTTATGATTACAAAGTTGCCTGCCTTGCGACTTTTTGCAATCAAAGGTGCTTCGACCTCGAAGAGGAATACTTTTTCAGAGAATTGTTTTTTGCGAATAATCTTATTCATTTTGTTTTATAGTTAGAGTCAAGGTTACATGTATATTTTATTAAAAATTCTTATCATCAAGCATCTCGAAATTGCAATATGGAACAAGTGACTTCGGTACTCTGATACCCTCAGGTGTCTGGTTGTTTTCGATAATCGTAGCAACTATGCGTGGCAGGGCAAGAGCCGAACCGTTCAGTGTGTGGCAGAGTTCTATCTTCTTCGTGTCTGCATGGCGGAAACGGCATTTCAAGCGGTTTGCCTGATAACTCTCAAAGTTACTTACCGATGAAACCTCAAGCCATTTCTTCTGTGCAGCACAGAATACCTCAAAATCATAACAGATAGCTGACGTGAAACTCATGTCACCACCGCAGAGACGGAGTATGCGGTATGGCAATTCCAACTTCTGGCACAGTCCTTCGACATGGGTGAGCATTTCGTTCAACGACTCGTAAGAGTGCTCTGGCTTGTCTATACGTACAATTTCCACCTTATCAAACTGGTGAAGTCTGTTCAATCCTCGTACATCTTTACCATACGATCCCGCCTCTCTACGGAAACATCCAGAATATGCACAACGCTTGATTGGCAGGTCTTTCTCGTCCAATATCACGTCGCGGAAAATGTTAGTTACAGGAACTTCTGCCGTAGGGATAAGATAGAGATTGTCGACAGTGCAATGATACATCTGTCCTTCCTTGTCTGGCAACTGTCCTGTACCATATCCTGATGCCTCATTCACAACGTATGGGGGCTGAACCTCAAGGTATCCGCTCTTGCGAGCTTCCTCAAGGAAAAATGCCTCGAGTGCCCTCTGCAATCGTGCCATCTTACCGATATAAACAGGGAAACCGGCTCCTGTAATCTTTACGCCAAGGTCGAAATCTATAAGATTGAATTTCTTGCATAAGTCCCAATGACAAAGGGCATTCTCTGGCAAATCAGGTACTTTACCGCCCATCTTCACCACTACATTGTCTGCTGCATCCTTTCCCTCTGGTACGTCATCATTCGGAATATTCGGAATGGTGCATAGTAAATCGGTAAGTGATTTCTGTATATCGTTGAGTTCGGTTTCCAACACCTTACCCGTATCTTTCAGTTTTGTTACGTTTTCCTTTGCAGCACTTGCCTCATCAGTTTTCTTAGCCTTCATAAGGGCACCTATCTGGGCTGACAAAACTTTCACTTCCTGCAGGTTCTTGTCGAGCTTCTGCTGTGTCTCACGTCTGTTCTTATCTAAGGCTATCACCTTGTCAATAGTTTCCTTGGCATTGTTGAAGTGCTTTTTCTCCAAGCCTTTAATAACTCGCTCGGTTTCCTCGTTTATAAGTTTTAATGTAAGCATAAAATTAGATTTTTATGATATTCAATGCAAAATTACAAAAAAATTCTCTTGTAAATCATAATAAATAGATTTTTTACCATACAGATTTCCAAAATTGAATTGTCATATCAAAAATTTGCTAAAAATATTCACTTCATATTTTGGCAATTCAGATAAATTGTAGTAATTTTGCAGCCGATTTAGTCCGCAAAGGCTCAAACAAGATACGGCAAGTGTCGTACGCCTTACGGAGAAACCGTTTAAAAATTAATCAATGTACGCTATTGTAGAAATTAACGGTCAACAGTTCAAGGCTGAACAGGGCAAGAAATTGTATGTTCACCACATGCATGATGTGTCAGAAGGCCAGGATGTTGAGTTTGACAAGGTACTGCTTGTCGATAATGAAGGTACAGTACAGGTTGGCGCACCGACCGTAGATGGTGCGAAAGTTGTATGCGAGGTAGTGAATCCGCTTGTAAAAGGCGACAAGGTTCTCGTTTTCAAGAAAAAACGCAGAAAGGGTTATCGCACACTCAACGGTCACCGTGCTCAATTCACTGAGTTAAAAATAAAGGATTTAATATCTTAATTGTAGGAGGAACACAAGATGGCACATAAAAAAGGTGTAGGTAGTTCTAAAAACGGACGTGAGTCAATGTCAAAACGACTTGGCATCAAGATGTTCGGTGGTCAGAAAGTAATAGCAGGAAATATTATAGTTCGTCAGCGTGGTTCTAAACACAATCCCGGTCTGAATGTAGGTATGGGTAAAGATGATACCCTCTATGCCTTGATTGATGGCGTGGTTAAATTCCACAAAGGGCGCAACAATAAGAGTTTTGTTTCGGTTGTCCCCGAAGCAGAAGCATGATATATACAAGAAGAAGCCCCAAATCTTAAATTCGAGATTTGGGGCTTCTTCTTGTATAAATTAAAAATTAAAAGTTAAAAATTAAAAATTAAAAATTCGTTTTTGCTTGCGTACATAACGATATGCCT
>JAJPYV010000361.1 GCA_021204735.1 Prevotella sp. | reverse complement strand
TTGTCGATTAAGAAGTATAAAATGGTCGTTTCTGTCGATTAAGAGATTTGCCATAATTATTCGTCGAGAAGGCAGTGACAAAGATGGTATTTGGGTAATCATCGAACAAGATGACGAAGAAATGTCAGTGTAAACCGTCAAATGTCAGTGTAAATATCTGTCATTACCGCCAAAAGTGGCGAAAACGGCAAGTTTTCATGTCGCACAAGCCACACGAGTAGGGGAATTTACAGACTGTTGCGCCAATTCCTATTACACCACTGACTGACTTTATAGGGTACATCAAGCTCGATTCTGTCAGGGTTACGCCGCAAGGGGCTTCGCTGCCGAACAAAGGGAACAACAACTGCTGCTGAGAGACATGCCAACCGCAATAGCCGGGACTGAACCTGTTGGTATGTTTCCAACTATAAATATCAATGTGTTTTTGTAATTCTTCTTCCATACAGTCGGCTGTCTTTTCAGCGATTACACTGCCGATGGCATCGGCAATGAACAGTTTTACCATGTCATTCTCTTGTTTAAGCTCCTCAAGAAAATGCTGAAACTCCATCCCTGCCGTCGCAATGAAAAAAGCAAAGGCAGATGAGTCACGCAACTGACGGGCGATTATCTTCCCTATGTCAAACGTCGTTTCTTTTATAGCAGAAAAACTTTTGTCCTGAAAATCCTGTTCATTTCCCGACTGAAAACTTTGTGTACTTTCATCCAGAAAATCCCACGCACCTCTATCAAGAAATTTTCGGTCTAATTCCTTAACAGTCAGAGTGTCTTTCTCCTTATCAAGCATCCCATCGGCAATGACAAAGCAGAATTTTGACCGCAGAATTTCTTTTATCCTTTTGAGAATTTCCACCATTTCAGTCACCACTTTGTTGTCAGGCACGGCATCACCATAGTCCATCTGGGAATAAATCTCTGATGGACTGATGTGTAAATCGTTGAAAGAAAGTTCGTGGATATTTATCACTTTTTCTTGGGCTTTCTTCTTGCCCAGCCCTCTTCACTGAAATCTGGTTCCTCTCCTTTCAGTTTTACATCATGGTTCTGGAAGAATTGCCGCCAGTCATCCTTCTTGCCACTCTCGACAAACTCCTGACGCTCATTTCTGCGCTTCCTACCGTTGCCTCCGTCATCATTTCCACGGCGACTTGACTTGCTTTCATGGCGGTCAGAGCCCCTGCCTCTATCATGGTCATTGACACGGTCTCTATCACGATCTCGTTCACGCTTCCTATTACCACTGCCACTGCGCACATTGTTTCTGTCTCTGTCCTTGCGCTGTGATGGCGCACCTTGATCGGCATCGTTACAGCGCACCTCACGCCCTTTGTAGGTAGTGCCGTCAAGGGCATTCATCACCTTTTTGGCATCTTTTTCAGGCACTTCAATATAAGAGATTTTGTTAAGCAGATCTATATGTCCTACTTCCTGCTTCTCCCTTATATGCTTGTTGATAAACTGCATCACCTCGCCAGGGTAGAAACCATCTGCCTTGCCGAGATTGAGGAACAACCGCCTGTAACCTCGCTCTGCCTTGTGGCTTCGCTCTCCTCGTTCTCTCTCCTTCGACTGGCGGTCGCTCTTTTTCTTCTCACCTTTTGTTGAGGGCTTTTGTATTTCAGGCGCATCGGCATAGTAAGCGAGGAACTTGCCAAACTCCATGCTTACAATCTTCTTTATGATGTCTTCTTTGTCAAAAAACTGGAAGTAGCGGTTGATGTCTGCCATAAACGGCTCAATCTCCTCGTTGTTCACATCGGTCTTGACAATATCGTCCATCACCTTGTAGAGCTGCTTCTTACATATTTCTTGTGCTGATGGTATTTCTGCCTCAACAAATGACTTGCCGATTTCCTTCTCTATAGCACGCATCTTGGCTCGTTCACGGGAGTGCAGAATGCAGATGGATGTTCCTTTTTTACCAGCACGTCCTGTTCGCCCGCTACGGTGGGTATAGTATTCCACATCGTCAGGGAAACCGTAGTTGATTACGTGTGTCAAATCCTCTACGTCAAGGCCGCGTGCTGCTACATCGGTTGCTACAAGCAACTGTGTCAGATGCTGGCGGAACTTCTGCATGGTTAAGTCTCTCTGCTGTTGCGACAGGTCTCCGTGCAGAGATTCGGCATTGTAACCGTCGTGTATCAATTTGTCGGCAATCTCCTGTGTCTCCTTCTTCGTGCGGCAGAAGATAATTGCATATATTTTCGGATAATAGTCAACGATACGTTTCAGCGCGAGGTACTTATCTTTTGCGTTCACCATATAATATATGTGGTTCACGTTCTCCGCTCCCTCATTCCTACTACCTACAACTATCTCCTTATATTCGTGCAGGTATGTCTTTGCGATTTTCTCTATCTCCTTGCTCATCGTTGCCGAGAAAAGCAGCGTGTTACGGTCTTTCGGCACGCCTTCAAGTATCTGGTCAATACTCTCCGAGAATCCCATATTGAGCATCTCGTCTGCCTCGTCGAGAACCACGTTCCTCACGCCTTCCAACTTGGCGACGCCCCTGTTCATCAGGTCGATAAGTCGTCCGGGAGTGGCTACGATAATCTGTGCTCCAAGACGCAATGACTTGCACTGGTTTTCTATAGATGCACCACCATAGACTGGTACAACATGCACACCGTCCATATATTTTGAGAAATCTCTTATATCATCTGTAATCTGCAAACACAGCTCTCTTGTAGGACTGAGTACTAATGCTTGGGTCTGGCGCACACGCATATCACACCGTTGCAGTATTGGTATTCCAAACGCGGCGGTCTTTCCCGTTCCCGTCTGTGCCAATGCTATAACGTCGTTACGATTTCCGAGCAAATAGGGGATTACTTCTTCTTGTACGGGCATAGGCTTCTCAAAACCTAAATCCGTTATGGCGCGGCGAATCTCTTCGCTGACACCAAGTTCTTCAAATGTTTTCAACTGTAAAAATGTATTAATACGACTGCAAAGGTAATGTAACTAATACAAATTACAAAATTTTGCGTTAACTTTGCATACAAAATTATATAGCAATTCTTTATGATACAGACAGATTATCTTCACGATGCCGTCAGTCTTTTACAACAACTAATAGCAACGCCTTCCGTGAGTAGGGATGAGGCGAAGGCTGCCGACATCCTTGAGAAAACTATTAATGGATATGGCTATGCTGTTAATCGTGAGGGTAACAACGTGTGGGTAATGAGCGATAATTTCAATTCTGAAAAGCCGACTCTCTTGTTGAATGCTCATATAGATACGGTGAAACCTACGACATCGTGGACACGTGATCCTTTCTCTCCTGACATCGAAGGCGATGTTCTCTATGGTTTGGGGAGCAATGACTGTGGTGGTGGCTTGGTGTCTTTGTTGCAGACATTTCGCCATTTAACCTCGCATGAGCAGTCGTATAACGTGATATATCTCGCCTCTGCCGAGGAGGAGGTTTCTGGTGTGAATGGTATCAGAAAAGTGCTCCCTTTGCTGCCCAAAATTGAAGTTGCCGTTGTGGGAGAGCCGACTGGCATGCAACCGGCGATTGCTGAGAAGGGGTTGATGGTGGTAGATGCGATAGCAAAAGGATTGTCGGGTCATGCAGCTCGTGGCGAGGGGGTCAATGCTATTTATGGAGCTTTGGATGACATTGTTTGGCTGCGCAATTACCGTTTTGATAAGGTAAGCGACTTGTTGGGTGCAACATTGATGAACGTAACGATAATAAATGCTGGTACTCAACACAATGTAATTCCTGACGAATGTCGTTTCACTATCGACATCCGCACGAATGAGTATTATAAGAACGAGGATGTTTTCGAATTTCTATGCTCTCAGTTGAAAAGCACGCTGAAAGCACGGTCGTTCTACCTGTCATCTTCGTTTATCAGTATTGACAATTCTTTAATACGCCGTTGCATGGCAATGGGAATGAAACCATTCGGCTCGCCGACACTGTCCGACCAAGCTCTTATGTGTTTTCCTTCGTTCAAATTGGGACCTGGCGATTCTTCCCGTTCTCATTCTGCCAACGAGTTTATCAGAATTAGTGAGATTGCTGATGCGATAGATAGGTATATTAGGTTGCTTGATGGTTGTGAGTTGTAACAGCATTTTTGTGTTTTCCAAATAAAAAATACCAAACAAAAATTTTATATAGTTTACTATTAAAACGAAGTGAAATATTCCGTTTCCTTTTATTTATGCCAATAAATAAAAAATAATTTCATTTATAAATTAGCATTTATCATTTTAATTTGTTATATTTGCATTGTGCACATGTTATTTTGGAAAAATGTACGACAAACATATCTGTTGGTAACGTGCTTCTCCATTTAAAGACATGTATGGAATGATGAACGAGGAACAAGTGATAAAACGTGACGGTTGGACTTACTGGTCCAAAAGGAAACTTGTATGGCTCAGCCGTATTAACCACTGTCAGGGCTTTGGCGTGCAGTCGCCGTGGGCTTTTAAGATGGTATGCAACGTTATCAATGGCCGTGAGCATCATGAGGCTTACGACAGTCTTAAAGGTGAATATCCTCGTCTTGATGCCGTAACACGAAAACTTTGTCAATTGTTTTTGCGCCTGTCATACGATAGACAACCGCAAACGGTGGTCGACTTTGGCGCAGCCAATGGTGTGTACGTAGACTATATAAAAGCTGGTTGCGAGGGGGCAAAATGTTTTTCCGTGCCTTACAACACAAGTGAGGGCGAAATTCACCGCTTGCTTGAAATTTTTCAAAGTGTAGATATGGTGATGATTAGTCCATACGGCAATTTCCACCGCTTTGCCCAACTTGCCCTCCAGAATGTGCATGATGGCACAGTCTTTATGCTCGATGGTATTCACGAAAGCAAAAACGCAAAAATATTGTGGAATGAGATATTGAAAGAATGGCAAGACATAGTAACTTTCGACCTCTATTATTGCGGTCTTGTGTTCTTCGCTTCTAAACGATACAAGCAGAATTATATAATTAATTTTTAACCCAATACGACTATGAGAATAACAAAAGTATATACAAGAAGTGGCGACCATGGTACGACAGGACTTGTCGGTGGTGTGAAAGTGAGAAAAACTAATTCACGTATTGAGGCTTACGGAACAGTTGATGAACTGAGTGCAAACTTAGGTCTGTTGGCTTCTTTTATGAAGGATGGGGATGATAAAGACTTGATCTATAGAACTCAGCGCAACCTTTTCACTGTGTGCTCTTATCTTGCCACAGACAAGACGCAGACTCAGTTGGCTCCGTCCTACACTCTCGACGCGGAGGAGGTGAAGATTTTGGAAGACGAGATTGACGCAATCAATACAAATATCCCACCTCAAACTCATTTTATTTTGCCTGGTGGGTCTCATGTTGCTGCCATAGCTCATGTTTGCCGTACGGTATGCAGGCGTGCAGAGCGTAGGATATTCTTCTTGGGTGAGACTACCGAACTCGATCCTGAGGTTCTGCAATACATCAACCGCTTGTCTGACTACCTTTTCGTGCTGGCGAGAAAACTGAATTTTATCGATGGCGTAAGGGAAAAAGTTTGGGAAAAATCTTCTAAATAATTAAAAAATATTATTTTTTTAAGTATAAGTTGCTATTAAGAAAAAATATATTACTTTTGCGGCGGATAATAACGTAAATCGAAAAGGTATGTAT
>JAJPYV010000433.1:2967-5662 GCA_021204735.1 Prevotella sp. | reverse complement strand
TTCTTTTTCCAATGCTTTCTAAACAGAATATCGGATTAATCCTAAAATGGGCTGTTGCCAATTCTTAATTCTTAAAACTTTTTTCTAAAACATTTTCATTGTTCAAAAAAAAGTTTTAATTTAGCAGCCTATTTGGATAAAATTCAGTCCAAAATGGCTTAAAACGAAAGGAAACCGCCTTAAATGGCATTCTCAACAAATTTATTGTTATTGGTAAAATGGATAGTATTAACACGTTTGATCAGGATAGAATTATCAAGATTAACATCGAGGAGGAAATGAAATCTTCTTACATTGACTACTCGATGTCGGTTATTGTCGCTCGTGCCTTGCCGGACGTTCGCGATGGTTTTAAACCTGTTCATCGCCGTATCTTGTTCGGTATGATGGGCATCGGTAACACAAGCGACAAACCTTATAAGAAATGCGCGCGCGTCGTTGGTGAAGTACTCGGTAAATATCACCCACATGGCGACAGTTCTGTTTATGGTGCTCTCGTAAGAATGGCGCAGGACTGGAATATGCGTTACACCCTCGTGGATGGTCAGGGTAACTTCGGTAGCGTGGACGGTGATTCGCCTGCTGCTATGCGTTACACCGAGTGCCGCCTCTCTAAAATGGGTGAGCATATCATGGATGACCTCGACAAGGAGACTGTTGACATGACCAACAACTTTGATGATTCGCTCACAGAACCTTCTGTTATGCCTACTAAAATCCCTAACCTTCTTGTTAATGGGGGTAATGGTATTGCCGTGGGTATGGCTACAAATATTCCTACTCATAACCTCGGTGAGGTTATCGACGGCTGTTGTGCGTATATCGATAATCCTGATATCGACACTGATGGACTTATGCAATTTATCAAGGCTCCTGACTTCCCTACGGGTGCTTATATTTATGGTATTCAGGGGGTAAAGGATGCTTACGAAACGGGGCGCGGGCGCATTGTAATGCGTGCTAAGGCTGAAATTGAAAGTTCTGAGTCGCACGACAAGATTGTTGTCACGGAAATTCCTTACGGTGTCAACAAGGCGCAACTCATTGAATATATCGCTGACCTCGTGAAGGATGGCAAATTAGACGGTATCAGTAATGCTAACGATGAGTCTGGCCGCCAGGGTATGCGTATCGTTATTGATGTGAAAAGGGACGCTAATGCGAATGTCATCCTCAACAAATTGTTTAAGATGACGGCTCTGCAAAGTTCTTTCTCTGTCAACTGTATCGCTTTAGTTAAGGGGCGTCCTCGCTTGCTCACTCTAAAGGAATGTGTACAGTATTTCGTTGAGCACCGCCATGATGTTACTATCCGCAGAACTAAATATGATCTCCGCAAGGCTCAGGAGCGTGCTCATATCCTTGAGGGACTTATCGTTGCTTGTGATAATATCGATGAGGTAGTGCACATCATCCGTGCTTCTAAAACGCCTTCTGATGCTTGCCGCAACATCGAACAGCGCTTCGGATTGGATGAGTTGCAGTCGAAGGCTATCGTTGATATGCGTCTCTCTCAACTCACTGGTCTGCGTATGGAGCAGTTGCATTCTGAATATGAGGATCTGGAACGCCAGATTGCTTACCTGCAGTCTATCCTTGATGACCCAGAACTGTGCAAGAAGGTTATGAAGGATGAACTGATTGCGGTAAAGGAGAAATATGGCGACGCACGCCGCACGGAGATTAAATATTCAAGTGAGGATTTCAACCCGGAGGATTTCTATCCCAATGCTCCTGTGGTTATCACTATAAGTCATCTCGGCTATATCAAGCGTACTCCTCTCTCGGAGTTCCGTGAACAGGCTCGTGGTGGTGTAGGCAGTAAGGGTGCACAAAGTCGTGATCAGGACTTTACGGAGTATATCTACCCTGCTACTATGCACAACACGATGATTTTCTTTACTAAGAAAGGACGTTGCTACTGGCTGAAATGCTATGAGATTCCTGAGGGGGCAAAGAACTCTAAGGGTAGGGCTATACAGAATTTGCTCAACATAGAGAGCGGCGATAGCGTCAACGCTTTCTTGCGCTTGCGTGGCTTGGATAATCCTGAATTTATCAATAGTCATTATATTGTATTCGCTACTAAGAGGGGACTCATTAAGAAAACTGTTCTTGAGGCTTACAGCCGTCCTCGTGCCAACGGTGTTAATGCTATCAACGTTCTTGATGGTGACGAGGTGGTTGAGGTTCGCCTTACTAATGGCAAAAATGAATTGATTGTGGCTGACCGTAATGGGCGTGCCGTAAGGTTCAATGAGTCGGCTATCCGCCCTACTGGTCGTGTATCGGCTGGTGTTCGTGGCATGCGTCTCGATGAGGGTGACGATGAAGTAGTTGGTATGGTTGTTGTCAACAAACCTGACACTGAGTCGATTATGGTTGTCAGCGAGAATGGCTATGGCAAGCGCAGTCAGGTGGACGACTACCGTATCACAAACCGTGGGGCTAAGGGTGTCAAAACTCTCAATATCACTGAAAAGACAGGTCGTCTCGTGGCTATTAAGGTGGTTACTGATGATAACGACTTGATGATTATCAACAAGAGTGGTATCCTCATCCGTCTGAAGGTGTCTGACTGCCGTGTCATGGGTCGTGCTACTCAGGGTGTACGCCTTATCAACCTTACTAAAAAGAATGATGTCATATCCAGCGTTTGCAAGGTGATGAGCTCTGACCTCGAGGCTATTGCTGA
>JAJPYV010000433.1:0-2867 GCA_021204735.1 Prevotella sp. | reverse complement strand
ATGTTTCTGAAATTTAATAATCTATAAATACATTAGTTATGAAAAAGTTAATTATGTTTGCGGTATCTGCATTTATTTGCATGTCCGCGTCTTCACAGGAAGCGTTTAAAAATGTATCCAAAACTAAGGATTACAACGAAGCTTCTCAAATTCTGAATAGCAGTCTCAGCAGCATGTCGGCAGAAGAGAAGGCTAAGTGCTACAATTATTTAGTTGACTTGAGCTACGAGAAAATCGTTAAGGAACAGGCTATTATGACTGAAAATCAGTTGAATGAGCAGATGAAGAAAAAGATCGCTCCGTATGATACTATTGGCTTCTACAACGCTTTGCTCAATGCTTACAAGGATGTTCAGCTCTGCGATGAGTTCGATAACCAGCCTAACGAAAAGGGTAAGGTTAAGCCTGTCTTCCGTAAAAAGAATGCTGAACGCCTCTATCCTATCCGCTATCACCTCATCAATGGTGGCGTTTTCTACCAAAGCTCCGACGAGGCTCTCTCATACCAGTGCCTTGCTACTTACGTAGAAAGTGCTAACTATTCTGTATTTGATGAAACTACTAAGCCAGCTGACGAAAATCTCGGTCAGATTGCTTTCTATGCTGCTCGTGACGCTTATTTAGCTCAGGATTATGTTAATGCTGAGAAATATGCTGACGTGGCTATGCAGGATGAGTCTACGGCTAAAGATGCTATGCAGGTTAAACTTGCTATTATGCAGGCTGAACTGAATTCTCACGAGGATAGTATCGCTTACGTTAACAAACTGAAGGATATTTATGCAAGCGATGAGAGCAACGAGATGATTTTCAGTACTTTGTGCCAAATGTTGGTTGCTGTTAACGATATTGATGGCATGGATGCTCTCGTTCAGCAGAAATTGGCTCAAGA
The DNA here is from genome assembly GCA_021204735.1 of Prevotella sp. GTDB lineage: Bacteria > Bacteroidota > Bacteroidia > Bacteroidales > Bacteroidaceae > Prevotella. Next base: position 1,975 of record JAJPYV010000433.1, on the reverse strand, counting down.
CCCGAATAACCTTACGGCCCTCTTGCTCAAAGGTCAGGCTAATTATGAGAAGCACAACTGGGATGATGCTATAGCTGACTTCTCTAAGGCTTCCACTGTTCAACCTGACAACATTGCTGTTATCGCTCTGATTGGTAATAGTTATATGTACAAGGCTAAGGATATGGCTGAAATCGCTCAGAATGCTGGTAGTTTGACCTCTGACCAGGAGCAGGAGATTATCGGTATCTACAAGGAAGCCATCACTTGGCTTGAGAAGGCTAAGGATCTTGATGTTGTCAAGGAGTTCAAGAGCTACTGGGCTTATCCTCTCTACAACTGCTGCTATGTTGTTTATGGTGAGGACGATGCCAAAACTGTCGCAGCTCAAAGCAATATGCAGTAATTTTTATAATATGCAGTAATATTCATTGCAATGTGCCCATATTATATAATGTTATTGTGAGAATATAATATCAGTAAGAGCAGACAGGCCTCGTCCGTCTGCCCTTACTTTTAATCACAAAACATCATGTCCGCAAGCAAGAATGAATTTTTAATTTTTAATTCTTAATTCTTAATTTGCGCAGCATAACTTTTCACTTTTAACTTATTTCGGACTATGCCCAAAAGAACCTCCCTTTTCCTTCTCCTCCTAATCTTCTCTTTTATCACCGTTCTTGCTCAGAAGTCCGAAATCTCCCTTGCCCGTTCCTACATCCGTTCTGGCAGCGACCTTGACAAGGCGGAGGCTTCAATGCGTACTCTGCTCAACGATTCGGTTAACAGATCCAATATCAAAATTTATGTCACATTGGCGGATGCGGTGCGAAAACAATACGACGCTGCTAACGAGAAAATGTACCTCAAAGACAACGCCGACACTGCGTCTTTCTTCTCTTTGTCACGCAATATGTTCATGACTTACGAGGCTCTTGACAGCGTGGATGCTACTCCTAATATAAAAGGTGTCGCAAAACCAAAATATCGCAAGAAGAATGCGGCTTTCCTCAACAAATATAGGAACAACCTTTACCGGGGCGGTGTCTTTTTCATGAAGAAATCTGATTTTGAACAAGCGTTTCAAATGCTTGATACTTATGTAAATTGCGTGCGACAACCTATGTTTACAGACTATAATTACAAATTCTCTGACTCGCTGTGCCTTTCTGCAGCATTTTGGACTATGGTTTGCGGCTATAAGTTGAACAATTCTGATTATGCACTGAAATATAAGAATTTGATTCTTGACAATGACTCTTACCGAAAGAAGGCTTTGCGCTACCTCGTGGAAATCTACCTCCAAAAAGAGGATACTCTTAGTTATGTCAGAATCTTGCATAAAGGTTTTGACATGGACAAGACTTCCAAATTCTATTTCACCAGATTAGTGGATTATTACAACAACAACGACAAACTCGACTCTGCGCTATATATTATCAATTCAGCCCTTGCCGCTGACCCGAACAATGCGTTGTTCCTTGCGGCAAAAAGTAGTGTGTTGTTGAACATGGGGCGTTATCTTGATTGTATTGATGCCAGTGACAAGGCTCTTGCCATCGATGATGATCTCCCTGACGTGTATTTCAATGCTGGCATCTCTTATTTCAATTTAGCTCTTCTCCTCGAAGATGATGCCAAAAATTACATGGCTAACCATGAGCAGATCCTCAATTACAACCGCCTCGCTCTCCCTTATATGGAAAAGTACCGCCAACTGTGTCCAACCCAAAGAAAGAAGTGGGTTCCCTCCCTCTATCACATCTACTACAACCTCAACATGGGTCCACAGTTCGAGGAAATCTGCAAAGTCGTCGCCGAACTCAAACAAGAAGCTGCCAAATAACAGTAGTCATTTTAATAGGACAAAAAAAATTACCAATTGCAACATTACAAAAAAAAATTGTAAAAATAAAGATATCAGTGGGAAAACGAACTTTTAACTTTTAACTTTTAACTTGAAATGTCTCCGTTTTTTCTCCCTTCTCAAGCAGTT
>JAJPYV010000211.1:11196-24104 GCA_021204735.1 Prevotella sp. | reverse complement strand
TGTAGGGACACAATTTATTGAGTCCGCACGCCCCAACGGGGCGTATGAATACACAATAATATAATGGCAAAATTCTATGAACAAATTGCATACATTCATTCGTTTCTCCGAAACGAGCGGACTCAATAAATTGTGTCCCTACATTGGTTGAAACATTGGTTGAAACATTGGTTGAAACATTGCCAATGCTTCGCAAAATAAGAAATAAAAAAAATAAAAAGATTGGTAAAATTATTTGTATAAAATAATTTTCATATATTTGCAATAACGATATGAATACCTGTTTGGATAAAACAAAAATTGAATGTTTTTATAACTATACAAAAAACATAGAATCAAGGGGATGAATCGCAAAGAAGACATAATGAACGCTGTGAAGGTGATGAAGGAAGGAGGAGTAATACTCTATCCTACCGACACGGTATGGGGAATAGGATGTGATGCCACGAACAAAGAGGCAGTGGCAAAAGTATATGCCATCAAAAAGAGAGACGATTCAAAAGCAATGATTTGTCTTGTGGATTCTGATGTTCGTCTGCAACGCTATGTGCGCAACGCCCCCGAAGTGGCACTGAATATAATGGAACTTGCCACCAAACCAACAACAATAATCTTCGACAATGCTGTAAATCTTGCTGAAAACCTTATAGCAGAAGACGGCAGTATTGCAATGCGCATAACTAATGAGGAGTTTTCAAAAGAACTTTGTTACCGATTTCAGAAACCTATTGTGTCAACGAGCGCAAACATAAGTGGAATGCCGGCAGCACAGAATTTTAAAAATATATCAGAAGAGATAGTGAACGCTGTTGACTATGTTTGTTGGAGCAGGCGACAGGAAAAACAACAGCATACCCCTTCAAGCATAATCAAAATAAGCAACAACGGTGAAATTCAGATAATAAGAAGATAGGTACAAACTTTGAATACTACTATTATATTAAGGTAAAGTCATGGCAGGAGAAAACATCGATTTAATACAAGAGAAAAAAACACTCATGCAACGAATAATCAAGTTGCGTGAGCACTATCTTTCTGACCGTCAGTTCACACTGATTCTCAGTTTTGTCGTTGGTTTCTTCGCGGCAGTGGCAGCATTCATGCTGCACTGGATTATCAGGGAGATACAAGGTCTTCTTACTGCCGGTTTCAACATCGCCTCATTCAACTGGTTGTATCTTATCTATCCTGTAATTGGTATATACATCACCTCCCTCTTTGTCAGGTATATCGTCAAGGACAATATCAGTCATGGTATCACCCGCATTTTATATGCCATCAGTAGTAAGAAAAGCAAACTCAGGGGGCACAACTGCTGGAGTTCGGTAATAGCTTCCGCGATAACCATCGGTTTCGGTGGTAGTGTAGGAGCAGAGGCACCTATTGTACTCACAGGTTCAGCTATCGGGAGCAATCTTGGACAAATGTTCAAAATGGACAACAAGACACTGATGTTGCTCGTGGGTTGCGGTGCCGCCGCTGCCATAGCGGGAATTTTCAAGGCCCCAATCGCCGGTTTGGTATTCACATTGGAAGTGTTGATGATTGACCTTACTATGGCATCCCTGCTGCCTATCCTGATTTCAAGTGTAACGGCAACCTGTTTCACATATATCTTTATGGGAGATGACTCACTGTTCACTTTCCAGTTGGACGGTGCCTGGCAGGTGGAAAGAGTGCCGGCAAACATATTATTGGGCATTTTCGGAGGTTTCGTGAGTCTTTATTTCATACGTGTCGTGAATGCCTGTGAGTCGGTTTTCGCCAAATTGAATGACAACCCGATAGGAAAACTGCTTTTGGGCGCATTGATATTGAGTCCGTTGATTTTCTTTTTCCCCTCACTCTACGGTGAAGGATATTCAAGCATAAACATACTGATTAGTGGCAGTACGGAGGCTGACTGGGATGCCGTATTAAGTAACTCACCATTCTTCGGGCACAATAATTTGTTGATTCCGTATATCTGTCTTGTACTGCTTACAAAAGCATTCGCAACATCAGCAACAAACGGCGGCGGCGGTTGCGGTGGAACATTCGCACCATCACTGTTTGTAGGAGCATTCGCAGGTTTCTTATTTGCCCGCATTTGGAATATGTATGAGATAGGCATTTATGTGCCGGAGAAGAATTTCGCCTTCCTCGGCATGGCTGCTGTGATGGCTGGTGTGATGCACGCCCCACTCACGGGTATTTTCCTTATTGCAGAGATTACAGGAGGCTACCAGATGTTCATTCCGCTTATGATAGTAAGTATCTGTGCTTATCTCACTATAATCATTTTCGAGCCTCACAGTATTTACGGTATGCGGTTGGCACGCCAGGGCAAACTGATAACTCACCATACCGACCGGGCAGTACTCACTTTGATGAGTCTTGACAGTGTGATTGACAAGACTTATTCAGCTGTCAATCCTGACATGAACCTATCTTCGTTAGTTCACGCCATAAGTCAGAGCCACAACAACACCCTACCAGTTCTCGACAATGCCGGTAACCTGCTCGGGGAGATAGACATTACTAAAATAAGGCACATAGTTTTCAGGACAGAGCTTTACAACCATTTCACGGTAAGGCAACTGATGTCACAACCACCGGCAACACTCGGAGTAAACGACCCGATGGAGGAAGTGATGAAACAATTCGACAATACCGACGCCGCCATGCTGCCTGTATTGGACCATGAAAACCACCTGCTTGGTTACATATCACGTACACACATGTATGTTATGTACCGCAAAATGGTGGCTGATATGAGTGAGGACTGAGTTTCAACCAATGTAGGGACACACAACCAATGTAGGGACTCAATAAATTGTGTCCCTACATTAGCGAGGGGCTAAATATCTTAATCGTTCAGTTTTGCTTTTATGAACTCACGGTTCAGACGTGCGATATTTGATATGTTCTCGTTCTTCGGACATTCCGCCTCACACTGACGAGTGTTGGTGCAGTTGCCAAAGCCAAGCTCCTCCATCTTCATAATCATCGCCTTAACACGCTTGGCTGCCTCCGGACGACCTTGCGGCAGAAGAGCAAGTTGACTAACCTTAGAACTTATAAAGAGCATTGCAGATCCGTTTTTGCAGGCTGCGACACAAGCTCCACAACCAATACATGTAGCACAGTCCATTGCCTCATCAGCAATTTCCTTTGGGATAAGAATGGCGTTGGCATCCTGAGGCTGCCCGGTGCGGACGGTGATGTAACCACCAGCCTGAATTATCTTGTCAAATGCACCACGGTCAACCATGCAATCCTTGATTATCGGGAATGCAGCCGAGCGCCATGGCTCTACCGTTATCACGTCACCATCCTTAAAGCGACGCATATACAACTGACATGTGGTTGCTCCGGTGTTAGGGCCATGAGGATGACCGTTGACATATAATGAGCACATACCGCAAATACCCTCACGACAGTCGTGGTCAAACACGAAAGGTTCCTTACCCTCGTTGATAAGCTCCTCGTTGAGGATATCCAACATCTCAAGGAATGAGGTATCGTCTGGTATGTCGTGCATCTCACGCATATCAAAATGACCCTTGTCCTTAGGTCCGTTCTGACGCCAGAACTTCAATGTAAAACTTATATTTCTTGCCATAATGTTGTTCCTTTCTAAACTAATTAATTCTTATAGTTACGTGTCTGAACCTTGATTGCCTCGTATTCGAGCGGTTCCTTGATGAGTTCAGGGGCTTTCTCGTCTGTGCCCTGATACTCCCAACAGCCCACATAGAAGAAGTTTTTGTCATCTCTCTTTGCCTCACCTTCCTCTGTCTGGTACTCCTCACGGAAATGACCACCACACGACTCGTTGCGTGACAGTGCATCGTAAGCCACAAGTTCGCCCATGATAAGGAAGTCACGAAGATGTATCGCCTTGTCAAGTTCCACGTTAAGTCCTTCTTTTGAACCAGGAATATGCAGATTGGTGTTAAACTCCTTACGAAGCAGTTTGATCTTTTCCAAACCCTCTTTCAAACCTTCGGCAGTGCGTCCCATGCCAACATGCTCCCACATTATATGTCCTAATTCCTTGTGGATAGAGTCAACAGAACGTTTTCCACCGATACCCATCAACCGGTCAATCTCTGCCTGCACTCCCTTTTCTGCCTCAACAAATTCCAGCAGGTCGGTTGAGATGCGCGGCCATATCTCCTGGTCGGCAAGGTAATTCTGGATTGTATAAGGCAATACGAAATAACCATCCGCAAGACCCTGCATAAGAGCAGAAGCACCCAAACGGTTGGCACCATGGTCGGAGAAGTTGCACTCACCTATCGCAAACAAGCCCTGAATGCTGGTCATCAGTTCGTAGTCAACCCAAATACCTCCCATTGTATAGTGAACGGCAGGATAAATCATCATCGGGTTGTTGTATGGACTCTCATCGGTTATCTCCTCATACATATCGAAAAGGTTACCATAACGCTGCTCCACCACATCCTTTCCAAGACGCTCAATACTCTCAGAGAAATCGAGGAACACCGCAAGACCTGTGTTGTTCACACCATAACCCTTGTCGCAACGCTCTTTGGCAGCACGACTTGCTACGTCACGCGGTACGAGGTTACCGAAAGCCGGATAGCGACGCTCTAAATAGTAGTCGCGGTCCTCTTCAGGAATGTCCTTGCCCTGCAGTTTGCCTTCCTGCAACTTCTTGGCATCTTCCAGTTTTTTAGGAACCCAGATACGACCATCGTTACGTAACGACTCAGACATAAGCGTCAGTTTTGACTGGTTCTCACCGTGTACTGGAATACATGTCGGGTGTATCTGAACGTATGATGGATTTGCGAAATAAGCCCCCTTACGATAGCAAGCCATCGCTGCCGTACAGTTGCAACCCATAGCATTCGTAGAGAGGAAATAAGTATTTCCATAACCACCAGTACCTATCACTACAGCATTAGCGGAGAAACGCTCAAGTTTTCCTGTCACAAGGTTCTTTGCTATGATACCTCTTGCCCTGCCATTGACGATAACCACGTCTTCCATCTCATATCGAGTGTACAACTTAACACGACCTGCATGCACCTGACAACTCAATGCGGAGTATGCACCAAGCAACAACTGCTGTCCTGTCTGTCCCTTAGCATAAAATGTTCTGGAAACCTGCGCACCACCGAAAGAACGGTTTGCCAACATTCCGCCGTATTCACGGGCAAAAGGCACACCTTGTGCGACGCACTGGTCGATAATGTTGTTGGACACCTCAGCAAGACGATAAACATTTGCCTCACGTGCCCTATAGTCACCACCCTTTACAGTATCATAAAACAGGCGGTAAACAGAGTCACCATCATTCTGATAATTCTTTGCTGCATTTATACCTCCCTGAGCAGCGATAGAGTGTGCACGGCGCGGAGAATCCTGAATACAGAAATTCAACACATTGAAACCCATCTCACCAAGTGAGGCAGCTGCACTGGCTCCTGCCAATCCCGTACCGACAACTATCACATCGAGCTTCAACTTGTTCTTTGGGTTCACCAACCTCTGGTGAGCTTTATAATTGGTCCATTTCTCGGCTACTGGGCCTTCTGGAATCCTTGAATCTATTTTTTTAGCCATAATCTTATCGAATTATAATTATGTGTTTTTATTAAGAATCATACACAGTCAACTTAGCAGTGCAGGCTTGGAGCGCAACCGAATGCAAACGCCAAAACAACAACGAGGAAGCCAAGCATTAAAAGCGTCGTGTAAATAAGTCCGATAACCTTCCAACGGCAGAACCACACCTTTCCGTTCCAACCGAAAGTCTGCATGGCACTCCAGAATCCATGTGAGAGGTGAAACCAAATGGCAACTATCCAGATGATGTAAAGCACTACAAAGACTGGATTTGAGAATGTATCTATGATGTAAGAGAATCCATCTGTCGGCAAATACTTGTGTACTATACCTGTAAGTTCTGCAAACATCATGTTGTACCAGAAATTGAATAAGTGGAGAATAAGTCCTAAGAAGATTATCAATCCCAAGACAAGCATATTCTGTGATGCCCATTCCACTTTTTTAGGGCGGGTAGTAACAGCATACCGCTCATTGCCTCTCGCACGACGATTTTGAATTGTCAGGATGAATGCGTAAACGATGTGGATTACCATAAGTGCAGCAAGAATGAGTGTACCAACCAATGCGTACCAGTTGGCTCCAAGAAACTCACAAATGGCATTGTAAGCTTTTCCTGAGAAAAGAGCGACGATGTTCATTGACAAATGGAATGTCAAGAACAGGACAAGCGCAACACCTGTAACGGACATCACGACCTTCCTTCCAATAGATGAATTAAATAACCACATAAATGATTTTAAAATTAAGTATTTAATTGTTTTATTTGTAAATTCACTAACACCTACATAAACGTTATACCACAATAAAAGTAGTTATACCTCATACATTATTTATATAATAGAAACTTTTATAGGGGTTGCAAATATACTTTATTTTAGCGATAAATCAAAGTATTTTGTTAAAATACAACATTATTTCTTACTTTTGCAACAAATTTTGCACGCTATATTCAGATTTATCATGCTTCTCAAATACGATGTCATTGTTATCGGAGGTGGGCATGCCGGTTGTGAGGCTGCCACCGCTTCGGCAAACATGGGCGCACGCACATGTCTTGTTACCATTGACATGAACAAGATAGCACAGATGAGTTGTAACCCGGCAGTCGGGGGTATAGCAAAAGGTCAAATCGTAAGAGAGATAGATGCTCTCGGAGGTCAGATGGCATTGGTAACGGATGCGACGGCTATACAATTCAGAATGCTCAACCGATCAAAAGGACCTGCCGTTTGGAGCCCACGTGCACAGTGCGACCGTGAGAAATTCATCTGGCAATGGCGAACTGTATTAGACAGCACCCCGAACCTTGATATTTGGCAAGACCAGGCTCAAGAACTGTTGGTTGAGGGCAACGAGACTGTCGGGGTGCGCACTGTGTGGGGCGTTGAACTGAGAGCTAAGTGTGTTGTCATCACTGCGGGCACATTTCTCAACGGTCTGCTTCATGTGGGCCGCTGCAAGTTGCCTGGCGGTCGCATGGCAGAACCTGCAGTGATGCACCTTACAGAAAGTATCACTCGGCATGGGATAAATTCAGCGAGGATGAAAACAGGCACGCCTGTGAGAATAGATAAACGGACTGTGCATTTTGAGGACATGGAAATACAAGAGGGCGAAACCGACTTTCACCAGTTCAGTTTTATGGGCAAACATAGGGTGCTCAAACAACTGCCTTGCTGGACGTGCTATACAAATCCCGAAGTTCACAAGACACTGATGAGCGGTATAGCCGACTCGCCATTGTATAACGGACAGATACAAAGTATAGGTCCTCGCTACTGTCCTTCTATTGAAACAAAATTGGTAACATTCCCACAAAAGGAACAACATCCTCTATTTTTGGAACCTGAAGGCGAGACAACAAACGAGATGTATCTAAATGGTTTCTCATCAAGTATGCCTATGGACATACAATTGGCTGCAATAAGAAAAATTCCCGCTCTGCGTGACGTGAAAATATACCGTCCAGGATATGCGATAGAGTATGACTTCTTCGACCCTACCCAACTTGATCATTCGTTGGAATCAAAAATTATTAAGGGATTGTTTTTTGCTGGACAAATGAACGGAACAACCGGGTACGAGGAAGCCGGTGGTCAAGGCACTGTGGCTGGTATCAATGCAGCTTTGAGATGTGGTGGCAGTGAACCATTCATAATGCATAGGGACGATTCTTATATCGGTGTTCTTATCGATGACTTGGTAACAAAAGGTGTTGACGAACCATACCGCATGTTTACCAGTAGGGCTGAATATAGAATACTGTTGCGACAGGATGATGCCGATGCCCGTCTGACAGAAAAAGCATATAACTTAGGGCTCGCTACACGTGTGCGTTATGATTGGTGGATGGAGAAAAAAGAGGCGGTAGAAAGGATTATAAATTTCTGCAATACTACCTCAGTAAAACCAAAGGAAATTAATTCTGCACTTGAGGCATTGGGCACTACTCCTTTGCGTGAGGGATGCAAAATCTCCGACTTGATTGCCCGTCCACAGATTACTCTTGATAACATCGCCGAAAATATTCCAGCACTAAAAGAAATTCTCAACTCACCTACTAACAGGAAGGAAGAGATTGCTGAAGCGGCTGAAATCAGTATGAAGTACAAGGGATATATTGAGCGTGAGAAAATCATAGCGGATAAAATGCACCGCTTAGAAAACATCAAAATAAGGGGACATTTCAAATATTCAGAGATGAAGCAATTATCAACAGAAGCCCGTCAAAAACTGATAAAAATCGACCCGGAAACACTTGCACAAGCAAGCAGGATTCCTGGTGTATCACCCAGCGATATAAATATCATGTTAGTTCTTATGAAACGATAAACCGTATGTTTCACGTGAAACAATCAGCATGTTTTTCGCAATGGGTTTTCGATGAAAATAGTTGAAAATAAATAAAATACATAATACCTTAGAATAAGCAATAGATATTGAATAAGATTGCAGTCAAACTATTAACAAGATGAGATAAAAACATTAAAAATAAAAACAAATGAACAACAAAACATTATTAGAAAATTTGAGAAGCATTCCCGACTATCCACAGAAGGGTGTTCTTTTCAGGGATGTAACGACACTGTTTAAAAATCCTGAGTGTCTGAAAATTATGGAAGATGAATTGTACGAAATGTACAAGGATAAGGGCATAACTAAAATTGTCGGTATAGAAAGCCGTGGTTTTGTTATGTCGTCTGCCTTAGCAATCAAACTGCATGCCGGTGTGGTATTGTGCCGTAAACCTGGCAAACTTCCTGCTGAAACCGTCCAGGAAAGTTATAGTAAGGAGTATGGAACAGACACGATCGAAATACATAGCGACTCAATTACCGAAGACGATGTTGTACTGCTGCATGATGACTTACTCGCTACGGGTGGTACAATGAGGGCAGCATATAACTTAGTAAGTAAGTTTCATCCAAAAAAGATATACGTGAATTTCTTGATAGAACTTGTAAGTGAGCAATTGAACGGCAGAGACAAATTTGACAAGGACACCGAAATTAGTACTTTGATGTGCTTGTAATATATTTGTTTCACGTGAAACAAGTTTAAGGGAATTTACTGTAAAACAGAAGATTAAGTAAATGACGAAAGAAGAAAACGAGAAACGACTTGAGCACCTTAGAGGTATTGTGAGCAACTTACCATCAAAGCCAGGCTGCTATCAATACTATGATAACAATAATACTGTTATATACGTAGGCAAAGCAAAAAATCTAAAAAATCGTGTTTCTTCTTACTTCCATAAAGAGGTTGACAGATTTAAGACGAAAGTCTTAGTAAGCAAGATAATGGACATCTCCTATACTGTAGTAAATACAGAAGAAGATGCCCTTTTGCTTGAAAACAATCTTATTAAGAAATACAAACCGAGATACAACATACTACTGAAAGATGGGAAAACCTACCCATCAATCTGCGTAACTAAAGAGTATTTCCCGCGTATATTCAAAACGAGAAATATAAACAGAAAGTGGGGAACATACTATGGACCATATAGTCATTTGGGCTCAATGTATGCGGTCCTCGAACTGATTAAAAAGTTGTACAAGCCGAGAACGTGCAGATTTCCAATTACAAAGGAAGGTATAGAGCAAGGAAAATATAAACCTTGCTTAGAATATCATATTCACAACTGTGATGCTCCATGCATAGCAAAACAGAGCCACGAAGAATATCAGGAATGTATAACTCAAGCACAAGAGATATTGAAAGGAAAAACCCGCGAACTGTCTAAAATGCTATTTTCACAGATGCAGCATTTAGCTGAGCAGCTTCGGTTTGAAGAAGCAGAGGAATTAAAAAGAAGGTATGTATTATTGGAAAACTTCTGTGCAAAGAGTGAGGTTGTCAGTCATACTATCGACAATGTAGATGTATTCTCAATAGCTAATGATGAGAATACAGCATACATAAACTATATGCATGTTACAAATGGCAGCATAAATCAAGCCTACACGTTTGAATTTAAGAAAAAGTTGAACGAGCAAGACGAAGAAATACTACAACTTGGCATTCTTCAAATTCGAGAAAAAGTTGGAAGTAGATCAAGTGAAATCATTATCCCAAAGGCACTCAACATGTCTCTCGAGGGTATAACATTCACTGTGCCGCAAAGAGGAGACAAGAAAAAATTGCTTGACCTTTCGGAAATGAACGGGAAACAGTATCGCTTTGACAGACTGAAACAAGCAGAAAAGTTGAATCCCGAACAAAAAAGCGTACGATTGATGAAGGAAATTCAGAATGCACTGAAACTGCCAAAGATACCCTACCAAATAGAGATGTTCGACAACTCTAACATTTCCGGAAGTGATGCTGTAGCAGCATGTGTGGTATTCAAAAAAATGAAGCCAAGCAAAAAGGATTATCGTAAATATACCATCAAAACTGTTACAGGACCTGATGATTATGCATCAATGCAAGAAGTAGTTCGCCGCAGATATAGCCGAATGCAAGATGAAGGTCAACCCCTACCCGACCTAATTATTACGGACGGTGGTAAAGGACAGATGAGCGTGGTTAGAGAAGTTGTGGAAAATGAACTTCACCTGAATATTCCAATTGCTGGTTTGGCGAAAAACGATAGGCATAGAACCAATGAACTACTTTATGGTGTTCCGCCAGTGGTGATTGGGATGAAAACAGAAAGTGAATTATTTCGTTTACTTACACACATGCAAGATGAAGTACACCGCTTTGCCATTACATTCCACAGAGACAAGAGAAGTAAGCATGCATTACATTCTGAATTGGATGATATTAAGGGTATAGGACCGAAAAGTAAGTCGCTTCTCTTAAATAAGTTCAAAACAGTAAAGCAAATAAAAGAATCAGATAAGCAAAAACTGATTGAAGTTTTGGGTGTTAGTAAGGGCAAGATAGTATTCGAATATTTTCATCAAGAGAACAATTGATACTGAAAAAAGATATTATGAAGGCTGTAATCCAACGAGTTAGTAAAGCATCAGTAGAAATAGAAGGCAAAATAAAGTCGACTATTGGTAAAGGTTATTTAATTCTTCTCGGAGTTGCCGACAACGACACCACAGAAGATGGTGATTGGCTTGTGAAAAAAATTATTGCACTAAGAATATTCGATGACGAAAACGGTGTGATGAATCTACCAATTACTGATGTTGGAGGCGAGATATTAGTGATTAGTCAATTCACTTTATTAGCATCCTACAAAAAAGGTAATCGTCCTTCGTGGATTCATGCTGCCAAACATGAGGTATCTATTCCTCTATACAATGAATTCTGCAGCAAGATCAGCAAAGCACTTGACAAACAAGTGGGAACAGGCGAATTTGGAGCAAATATGAAAGTGGAATTACTTAACGACGGTCCTGTAACAATTTGCATGGATACGAAAAATAAAGAGTAATCATATAAAGGTAACAACTTGGATATTTCAAATAATGACAAATGATTTAACAATAAGAGAAGCTCAACAACTTGTAGACCAGTGGATTAAGAAATATGGCGTGAGATATTTCAGCGAACTCACCAATATGGCATGTCTAACTGAAGAAGTTGGGGAATTGGCAAGAATAATGGCACGTAAATATGGTGACCAAAGTTTCAAGGAGGGTGAAACGCAAGATCCATCTGATGAAATGGCAGACGTGCTTTGGGTATTATTCTGTCTTGCAAACCAAACAGGCGTTGACATGACAGAAGCTATATTGAAAAACATAGAGAAAAAGACTCAAAGAGATAAAGAAAGACATAAGAACAATAAAAAACTTACCAAATGAGTTATAAATATAAAGAAAATTTTAAACATAAAAAATATGACTACAAACAGTAATGAGCACCACAATGAATGTGGCTGTGGACATGAGCATGAGCATGTTAGAAAGAGAATAAACAAATATGAGGAAGCTCTCTCACTTTACGACACTGACTTAAAAGATGAGAATATCAAAGAGGCAGTGAAGAAAATAATTACAGAAAAAGTTCATGAAAACGATACGTTAGAAGTAAAGAAATTTCTGTTCGGAAGTATTGAACTGACTACGTTAAAGACCACAGATTCAGAGGAAAGTGTATTATCGTTCACAGAAAACGTGAACAAATTCGAGGCAAATTATCCACATCTGCCACATGTTGCAACAATATGTGTCTATCCTTGCTTTGCAAAAATAGTAAGTGATACTCTCGAAATAGACGGCGTGGAAATAGCTTGTGTATCAGGCAGTTTTCCATCATCACAAGCACTGATGGAGGTAAAGATAGCAGAGACAGCACTTGCCATTAGAGACGGAGCAACGGAAATAGACATAGTGATGCCTGTTGGTAAGTTTCTTAGTGGTGACTACGAGAGTGTGGCAGATGATATCAGTGAATTGAAACAAGTTTGCGGACAGGTACCTATGAAGGTAATATTGGAGACAGGTTGTCTAAAAACTGCATCAAACATCAAGAAAGCATCTATCATAGCAATGTATGCAGGAGCAGATTACATCAAGACCTCTACCGGTAAATTAGAACCTGCTGCAACACCTGAGGCAGCCTACGTGATGTGTCAAGCTATAAAAGAATACTATGATAAGACGGGTATTCAAATCGGTTTCAAACCTGCTGGTGGATTGAATTCCGTTATGGATGCTCTGATTTACTATACTATAGTAAAAGAAGTTTTAGGTGAGAAATGGTTGACAAACAAGTGGTTACGCTTAGGTACAAGCCGACTTGCCAACATGTTGCTGAGCGAGATAACTGGTGAGGAAACGAAATTTTTCTGACAGATTATTTTGTACGTTCTATCACATAAGATAAATAGGCATCAAGGGCGGTACGTAAGGTGTCGT
>JAJPYV010000211.1:0-11096 GCA_021204735.1 Prevotella sp. | reverse complement strand
GTACGTTCTATCACATAAGATAAATAGGCATCAAGGGCGGTACGTAAGGTGTCGTCCTTGACTTGTTTTGTAATAAAACGTTGCGCTTCACAGCGAAGTTTTTGCATACAACTCTCGGCATATTCTATGCCACCATTATCTTTAGAGAATTTCACTAATTGCGCTATTTCATCAGATGTTATGGTACGTTGTTTTACCTTTTTAGCCAATAATAGCATATCTTTATTATCAGTATGGTTTAAGGCATAAATCACTGGCAACGTGAGTTTTCCCTCTGCCATATCACTACCGGTTGGTTTGCCTAATTCAGTAGATTCATAATAGTCAAAAATATCATCTTTTATTTGAAATATAGTACCAAGTAAGCTACCAAATTTTTTCACTTCCTCTACCCTATCTTCGGGTAAACCAACGGAAATAGCACCCATAGCACAACAAGCTTCAAAGAGTGCAGCTGTCTTCTTACGAATTATCGAATAATATGTATCTTCTAATAAAAGATTTTCAAAATTTGCAGTTATTTCTAAAATTTCCCCATCAGAAAGGGTTCTGCCAAGCTCCCCTAAATGTCGAATAATTGATACATTATTTGTCAATGAAATATGGAGAAGAGAAGTAGAAAGAATATAGTCGCCTAAAAGCACTGCTACCTTGTTATCGAAACGTGCATTAACAGAAGGCAAGCCGCGACGTTTATAACTCTCATCAACTACATCGTCATGTATCAAACTTGCAGTATGTAACAGTTCCAATCCAACAGCCGCATGAAGGGTAGAATCATTAACAGAACCATAGTTTTTTGCTATTAGAAGGATAAGCATTGGACGCATCCGCTTGCCTGCGCTATTACGAATACCTGAAAAAATTTCTTCCTGCAATCTTTCCTTATGATTAAGAGAACTATTAAAGAGACTGATATAACTCTCTAATTCCTCCTGAATGGGTTGTTTGATTATTGTAAGATAATCCATTATTACAGCTAATTTCGTACAAAAGTAGTCATTTTAATTGCATTAATGCCAAATTTTTCGTATTTTTACATCTAAAAAAACGATAAAAAATGAATAAACTTTTCTTATTTGATGCATACGCATTGATTTATAGGTCGTATTATGCATTTATCAATTCACCACGTATCAACTCAAAAGGCTTGAATACATCGGCTATTATGGGTTTTTGCAATACATTACATGAGATTCTGAGTAAGGAACAACCTACACATATTGGAGTTGCTTTCGATCCTAAGGGTCCGACATTCAGACATAAAGCTTTTGAACAATATAAGGCTCAGAGACAAGAAACTCCAGAGGCAATCCACCAGTCAGTACCTATTATAAAGGACATTCTAAATGCGATGAATATCCCGGTATTAGAAGTTGAAGAATATGAAGCAGATGATGTTATCGGTACTCTCGCTCTAAAAGCAGGTGAGAATGGAGTGGAAACATATATGCTGACTCCTGACAAAGATTATGGTCAGTTGGTAAAGGATAATGTGTACATGTTTCGTCCAAGGCATGGTGGTGGATATGAAAAACTTGATCCAAAGGGAATATGTGAAAAATATAATATCACTTCTCCATTGCAAGTTATTGATTTATTAGGGTTGATGGGCGATGCATCTGATAATATTCCAGGATGTCCGGGTGTAGGTGAGAAAACAGCAATTAAACTAATCAACCAATTCGGCAGCATTGACAATCTGTTAGAACGGACATCGGAATTAAAAGGTGCTATCAAGACGAAAGTAGAGGATAATGCGGAAAAAATACGGTTCTCAAAATTCTTGGCAACTATTAAGACTGATGTTCCAATTGAGTTAGATTTGGAAAAACTTAAAATTAGCGAACCAGATACAGAGAGTCTGAGGAAATTGTTTGATGATTTGGAATTTAAAACATTGGCAAATAGATTTCTTAATAAAAATGAAAATAATAAAAAGAAAGTTGAAACTCAACTCGATTTATTTGCAACAGACACAACCACAGACACAGAAGATACAAAAGAAACTAACCTAAAGACATTAAAAGATACACCTCACGAATATAAACTGATTGACAATGAGGTAGATATGAAAAAACTATGTGATTTTTTCACAACAAAAGATTTTTTGAGTTTAGATACAGAAACTACTTCTACAAACACCATAAATGCTGAATTAGTGGGTTTGAGCTTTTCTGTTGAGGAAGGGAAAGCATTTTATGTTCCAATACCAGCAGACCGGAAAGAAGCAGAGAGGATAGTCAACATTTTTAAACCTCTATACGAAAATCCAAATATTTTAAAAATTGGTCAGAACATAAAATATGATCTTGAGGTGCTTGCAAATTATGGAGTTACTCTCAAAGGTGAAATTTTCGACACGATGATAGCCCACTATTTAATACAGCCCGAAACCTCTCACAATATGGATTACATGGCAGAGGTATATCTTAAATACCAAACTGTTCATATAGAGGAGTTAATCGGACCGAAAGGGAAAAATCAAGGAAACATGAGAGACCTTGCACCAGAGCAGGTATATGAATATGCTGCTGAGGATGCAGATGTGACTTTGAAACTAAAAAATGTATTTGAACCGTTACTTAAAAAGAACGGTGTAGAAAAATTATTCCAAGATATTGAGATGCCATTAATACCTGTTTTGGCAGAAATGGAAATGAACGGAGTGAGGATAGATACTAAATCGCTTGCGGAAACATCACAGATTCTCACTCAACGTATGAATACAGTTGAAGAAGAAATTTATAATAGGGCTGAAATGAAATTCAATATCTCATCCCCGAAACAAGTGGGTGAAATATTGTATGAAAAACTGAAAATCACTGATAAACCGAAAAAGACAAAAACTGGTCAATATAGTACATCGGAAGAAGTACTAAAAAGTCTGAAGCACAAGGATGAAATTGTAGAGAAAATTTTGGAATATCGAGGTCTGAAAAAACTTCTCAGTACTTACGTGGATAACCTTCCAAAACTGATAAATCCAAGAACAGGACATATACACACATCATTCAACCAGATGGTAACTGCTACTGGCAGACTGTCTTCGAGTGACCCTAACCTGCAGAACATCCCTGTAAGAGGTGAAGATGGAAAGGAGATACGCAAAGCTTTCATACCAGAGGATGGCTGTCTGTTCTTCTCTGCTGATTACAGTCAAATTGAATTGCGTGTAATGGCTCATCTTAGCGGAGACGAGAATATGATAAAAGCTTTCCGTGAAGGATATGACATTCATGCCGCTACCGCAGCAAAGATTAATAAGGTAGGTATGGATGAAGTAACACGTGATATGCGTACTAAAGCTAAAAGAGCTAATTTTGGCATTATTTACGGTATTACAGCTTTCGGACTATCAGAACAACTCAACATTAGCAGGAGTGAGGCAAACCAACTTATAAACGACTATTTCGCAACGTTCCCGATGGTTGAGGAATATATCAGAAAAGCCACTAAAGAGGCAAAAGAGAAAGGCTATGTGGAGACTTTCTTCCACCGTCGCCGCTATCTGCCAAATATCAACTCTCGTAACGCTAATGTACGTGGCTTAGATGAGCGCAATGCTATCAATGCACCTATTCAAGGTTCGGCAGCAGACATTATAAAGGTTGCTATGGTAAATATCTATAAACGTTTCAAATCGGAGAACATTAAGAGCAAGATGATTCTGCAGGTACATGATGAACTGAACTTCAGCGTACTGCCAGAGGAGAAAGAAAAAGTTGAAAGAATAGTACTTGATGAGATGCAAAACGCCTATCCCCTACTCGTTCCTCTCGTAGCCGACAGTGGATGGGGACAAAACTGGCTCGAGGCTCATTAAGACGTGCCTTTTCAGACCTTGTTTATTGTAAAAATATTATTTAATTAACGCATACTTCTCATATTTCACAAAATATGTGTAAGTTTGCAATTGGAAAAACATTAACATATATAAGAAATGGCATTAAAATGCGGTATAGTAGGACTGCCTAACGTGGGTAAATCCACATTGTTCAACTGCCTGTCAAGTGCAAAAGCACAGGCAGCGAATTTCCCTTTCTGCACCATAGAACCGAATGTCGGCATCATAACGGTGCCTGATGAAAGACTGACAAAGTTGGCTGAGATAGTACACCCGGGGCGTATCGTACCTGCGACATGTGAGATTGTAGATATCGCAGGACTTGTTAAAGGTGCGTCTAAGGGCGAGGGATTGGGCAACAAATTTCTCGGCAACATCCGTGAGACAGATGCCATAATTCACGTATTGCGTTGCTTTGATGATGACAACATAACACATGTGGATGGTACTATCGACCCTATACGCGACAAGGAGATTATAGATACCGAACTGCAATTGAAAGACTTGGAAACGATAGAGTCACGTCTTGCAAAGCAGCAGAAGATTGCTGCTTCGGGTAACAAGGATGCGAAGATAGAAGTGAGCGTTCTTGAAGCTTATAAAGAAGTTCTTGTACAGGGAAAAAATGCACGTATCGTGGGGTTCTCAAGTAAGGAGGAACAGGATGCGGCGCATAATCTTTTCTTATTGACAGCAAAGCCCGTACTTTATGTTTGCAATGTTGACGAGGCATCGGCAAAGTCGGGCAATGCTTACAGTAGTAAGGTTGAGGAAGTGGCAAAGGCAGAAAATGCTGAAGTTCTCATAATAGCAGCCCGCACGGAAGAAGATATAGCAAGTCTGGAAACTTACGAGGACAAGCAGATGTTCCTTGATGAATTGGGATTAGAAGAGAGTGGAGTTAACCGCCTGACAAAAAAGGCCTATTCTCTGTTGAACCTTGAGACGTTCATCACGGCAGGAGAAATGGAAGTAAAGGCTTGGACTTACCATAAGGGTTGGAAAGCCCCACAGTGTGCAGGTGTAATCCACACCGACTTTGAGAAAGGTTTCATCCGTGCTGAAGTGATAAAATACGAGGACTACATAAAATACGGTTCTGAGGCTGCAGTACGTGAGGCTGGCAAATTGGGTATCGAGGGTAAGGACTATGTAGTACAGGACGGTGATATCATGCACTTCCGTTTCAATGTGTAAAACAACAAATTGATAAAATTCTCACTTATCAATTAAAATGATAAAAACAAAACATACGCTCATAAGTGGAGATTGTAGGAATATGTCATTATTGGCAGATAATTCCGTTGAGTTAATTATCACATCACCTCCTTATTGGCAATTGAAAGACTATGGAACAGATAACCAAATTGGTTTTCATGATAGCTACGAGAATTATATAAACCAACTTAATATTGTCTGGTCAGAGTGCTTTCGCGTATTGAAAGACGGTTGCAGACTTTGTATCAACATTGGAGACCAATTTGCCCGTTCTGTTTATTATGGGCGTTATAAAGTAATACCTATTAGAACAGAAATAATCCGTTTTTGTGAAAATATAGGAATGGATTATATGGGTTCAATAATATGGCAAAAGAAAACCACAATGAATACCACTGGTGGAGCGGCAGTAATGGGGAGTTTTCCATATCCAAGAAATGGAATATTGAAAATTGACTACGAATTTATTTTGATATTCAAAAAACTAGGGAAATCCACCATTCCTTCAAATGAACTGAAAGAACAGTCAAAACTTACAAAAGAAGAATGGAATACATACTTTTCATCACACTGGACATTCCCTGGTGCTAAACAAGACAAACATATTGCTGTATTTCCAGAAGAACTTCCCACACGTCTCATAAAAATGTTTTCTTTTGTGGGAGAAACAGTGCTTGACCCATTTATGGGTAGTGGAACAACCGCATTAGCCGCAAAAAATAATAAAAGAAACTCTATTGGATATGAAATTAATCCAAATTACAAAAATATATATATCGAGAAGGTACAAGGAGAGATGACCTTTTTTGATGAAAATAATTTTAAATATATCACCGACAATTCTACATTCCATTTAGAAGATAAGTTACTGAAATTACCCTACCTCTTTTCAGACCCACACAAGATGAACAATAAAATTGATGTAAAACTTCTTCAATATGGATCTAAGATTGATGAAAACAGAAGCGATAGAGAAGACTATTATTCTATAAAAAGCATTATAGATACCAACAAGATTATTCTTTCTAATGGGTTGATGATAAGGCTTTTGGGAATAAAAAGGAAAGAAAATAATAAAGATGAGGCAATAAAATTTCTTTACGAAAAAACCAAAGGGCATAGAGTTTTCATGAAATATGACAACATAAAATACGACCATGAAAATATCTTGCTGTGCTATTTGTATTTGGAAAACAAGACTTTCATCAATGCTCACTTATTGAAAAACAATTTAGCTGACATCGACTTGTCGATAGATTTTAAATATAAAGACAAATTCCAATATTTATCCAAAGCCTATGATTTCTAAAAAATATTCTTTAGAGTTTGGGAAAAAAGAAAGAGTGCTGAACTATGCATGCCAAACATACCAATTGTCACGTCCTTCAAAAGTAGGGGCAGTAATGGAACTGATACGAGAATGTCAACCCCAAGACTTGGAAGAATGGGAAAAATGGTATTTTGATAATGCATATACAATTACAAAGACACCAGCAAAAATAACACGGGAAAGTATCAAGGAATTAGGGGAGAGATTATATTCTAAAATAGTTTCTATCGTAATTCCCGAATGGCTGTCGGTATTCCAAGAACTTACAGAACAAGATTGTATTGATTATATTTATAACCTTACAATAAACAGGACATACGACGGGTATATACGAGAAAAATCCGTAATCTATGACGGATTAGCAAAGATATTTCCTGAACTAATCTTTGAGGAAAGCGAACCTGAACTTGATCATTCTGGAGACGTGGATTTTACAGCTGACATCAATGGTAATAAAATTGGAATACAAATAAAACCTATAACGGCAAAATCTAATTTTGGTGGTTATTCCTTAAGTGAAAGGATGAAAAATAGTTTCAATTCTTTCACTGAAAAATACAAAGGCAAAGTTTTTGTCGTATATAGTCTTAAAGGGGAAATTGCTAATAAAGATATTATAAATGATATTAAAGACGAAATAAAAAGACTTTCATAATATAAAGTATTATGTCAACCCTATGTTATATCCTTTGGAATCCAAATTTAGTGGCTTTCCATATCGGCAGTTTTTCGATACGGTGGTACTCACTGTGCTGGCTTATCGGTTTGGCTCTCGCCTATTTCATCGTGAAATGGCTGTATAACGACCAGAAAATAAAGAAAGAATTATTTGATCCCTTGTTTCTTTATTGTTTCTTCGGAATTATAATAGGTTGTCGATTAGGACATTGCCTATTTTATGAACCCGACTATTTCCTTTCAAGTGGCAAACATATTATTGAGATGTTTTTGCCTATTCATTTCTTAGAAGGCGGCGGTTGGAAATTCACCGGTTACGAGGGACTTGCCAGTCATGGTGGCACACTTGGACTTATAATCGCCCTTATCTTATACGTTAAACAGAGCAAGTTAAGCATTTGGACAGTACTTGACAACGTGGCTATCGCCACGCCCGCAACATCTTGTATGATAAGACTTGGTAATCTGATGAACTCAGAGATTATAGGTAAAGAAACTGATGTACCTTGGGCGTTTATCTTTGAGCGTGTGGATATGATCCCAAGGCATCCTGGTCAGCTTTACGAGGCCATTGCCTACGCTGTATTCTTCTTTGTGGGCTGGTATTTCTACCGCAAGAAACCAGAAAAAGTAGGCACGGGGTTTTTCTTTGGATTGTGCCTGACACTAATTTTCACATTCCGTTTTTTCATAGAATTTACCAAAGACATACAAGAAGCGTTTGAGGCAGATATGGTTTTGGATATGGGACAACTACTGAGCATCCCATTCATAATAATCGGCATTGCCTGTATGGTGGGTGGAAAATGGATGCGAAAACTTGGTACAGAGAAATAAGTCTATGCAACGACATAGACTCGCATATATTTAAAACTACAACAATAACTCGTAGTCTACAACATCGAGCCACTGCCCGAACTTATAACCCACTTTTTCAAAGTGAGAAACTTTCTTGAAACCAAGCTTCTCATGGAAAGCTATACTGGCTTCATTTGTACCTGTGATACAGGCTATCAACGCCTTACAACCACGTGAGCGACATTCAGCGATAAGTTTGTTCATAAGCTGCGTCGCTATGCCCTGCCGGACAAAATCAGGCGAGATATAAACTGTTGTCTCGTAGGTATTGCAATAAGCAGGGCGCTCTTTCCACTGGTGAGCATAACAAAATCCTGCTATAGTGCCCTCTTTTGGCGCAACCAAAAAAGGATTGTCAAGTGCTATCCACATCGCTCTTGACAGCATTTGCTCGTCTGTCAACGCTTCTGTTTCAAAAGATTCCACACCATTCACAACGTAATGGTTGTAGATTTTCGTAATGTCAGGGATGTCTGATTGTGAGATTTCTCTAATCATTTTATTTTAAAAATTATATTTAGGTGATCTTACCCGTAACTATCTTCCGTATTTCGTTTAATTTATTAAGTGCTTCAACAGGTGTTAGGTTATTAATGTCAAGTCCGATAATCTCGTCTCTTACCTGACAAAGCACAGGGTCGTCAAGTTGAAAAAAACTAAGTTGCACACCATCACGAGTGCGGTTGAGCTGTTCTGCTGTCGGCTTCCCTACCCCACCCGTCTGTCTGTTTTCTGTTTCGAGCTGTTTTAATATTGTTATAGCACGCTTCACGATACTCTTTGGCATACCGGCAATTTGTGCCACATGTATTCCAAAAGAATGTTCAGTACCGCCACGTTCTAATTTTCGTAGGAAAATCACTTTGTTTTCAGTCTCCTTCACTGAAATATTATAGTTTTTTATACGACTGAAACTCTTCTCCATCTCATTCAACTCGTGGTAATGTGTGGCAAAAAGAGTGCGGGCTTGTGCATTTGCACGCTCATGCAAGTATTCCACTATCGCCCAAGCAATAGAAATGCCATCGTATGTTGACGTACCTCGCCCTAATTCATCAAACAACACAAGAGAACGAGATGTTACATTATTGAGAATATTTGCCGCTTCGGTCATCTCAACCATGAATGTCGACTCTCCCACAGATATATTGTCAGATGCTCCTACACGAGTAAATATCTTATCGACAATGCCTATTTTTGCACTTTCAGCTGGAACAAAACAACCAATTTGCGAAAGCAAGACTATTAATGCTGTCTGTCGCAAAAGAGCTGATTTTCCAGCCATATTCGGACCTGTTACTATTATAATCTGCTGCTTCTTATTATCAAGATATATATCATTCGGAACATATCTCTCCCCTACCGGCATCTGTGTCTCTATAACAGGATGCCTTCCTTGTTTGATGTCAATAACTATTTCATTTTGGTCTATTTGTGGACGGATATAAATATGCTCTGTAGATACTTTAGCAAATGACAATAAACAATCTATTTTTGCTAATATAACAGCATTTTTCTGGATTGCTGATATATCATTTTGCATTGTTACTACAAAATCATTGAAAAGTTTGGACTCCAAAGAAAGAATCTTGTCTTCAGCTCCAAGTATTTTCTCTTCATACTCCTTGAGCTCCTGTGTAATATAACGTTCGGCATTTGCAAGTGTCTGCTTACGCACCCATTCGGCAGGGACATTTTCCTTGTATGTATTCCTTACCTCCAAGTAATATCCAAAAATATTGTTGTAGCCTATTTTAAGTGATGTGATGCCTGTTTGCTCCATCTCCCGCTGTTGTATTTGCAGGAGATAATCCTTTCCGTTAGTGGCAATATCACGAAGATCGTCTAACTCGGCATTAACACCGCTTTTTATAACCTTT
This sequence comes from Prevotella sp., assembly GCA_021204735.1. Lineage (GTDB taxonomy): Bacteria > Bacteroidota > Bacteroidia > Bacteroidales > Bacteroidaceae > Prevotella. The sequence continues at coordinate 1,285 of JAJPYV010000211.1, read as the reverse complement.
CCCTTATTCACCAATACAGGTGGGTCGTTCTCTATAGTTTTCTCTATACTATCTCGAAGTTCCTCGCAAAGGCTTATTCCTTCACCTATCTTGCGTATTATCTCATTGTCGGATTCCATGCAAGCACGTTTAATAGGTACTGTGGCTTGCAATGCGATTTTAAGTTGTACAACTTCACGTGGCGAGATACGCCCTGTTGCCACTCTCGATATGATACGTTCAAGATCACCAATATGACGCAGTTGGTCATCAATAGTATCCCTAAATTCAGTATTCCTGAAAAAATATTCAACAACATCAAGTCGCTGATTGATAATCTTCGCTTCACGAAGCGGAAATACCAACCATCTCTTCAACAATCTTGCACCCATTGGGGAAACTGTCTTATCAATAACGTCAAGTAATGATGAACCACCTTCTTGCATAGATACAAGCAACTCAAGTGAACTGATAGTAAATTTGTCGAGCCTTACATACCGCTCCTCATCAATTCTTGAGAGAGATGTTATATGCCCAATATTGGTATGTTGCGTTATTTCTAAGTATTGTAAAATCGCACCTGCGGCTATCACCCCACTATGAAGATGGTCTACGCCAAAGCCCTTCAATGACTTAACATTAAAATGCTTAAGAAGTTTTTGTGTAGCAGATGCTTCTGTAAACACCCAATCGTCAAGTTCAAAGGTGAAAAATTTACTTCCAAAGTAACGTTCAAAATCACTGCGTCTACCCCTCTCGAAAAGCACTTCCTTAGGAGAAAAATTCACCAACAATTTCTCAACATAATCGTATGAACCTTCCCCTGTAAGAAATTCTCCAGTAGAAATATCGAGGAAAGAAACACCACAGGTTATCTTGCCAAAATTGACCGATGCAAGAAAATTGTTTTCCTTATAGTTCAAAACATTGTCTGTCATGGCAACACCTGGTGTTACCAATTCAGTAATTCCACGCTTAACAAGTTTCCGGGTGAGTTTTGGGTCTTCCAACTGGTCGCATATAGCCACACGCCGCCCTGCCCTCACAAGTTTTGGAAGATAGGTATCAAGAGCATGATGTGGAAAACCTGCCATCTCTGTAGCCATCTTTTGAGAGCCGCCATTACTTCTACGGGTGAGCGTTATGCCAAGAATTTTACTTGCATCAACGGCATCCTGAAAATAAGTCTCATAAAAATCTCCACAACGAAATAGTAGTATCGCATCTGGATGTTTCTCCTTCAGCGAATAGAACTGTTTCATCATCGGGGTAGGTTCGTCGTCTTTCTTAGCCATTTTCGTAATCA
>JAJPYV010000230.1 GCA_021204735.1 Prevotella sp. | reverse complement strand
ATCTTCGAGTGCCAGTATATTTCTAAGAAATTTTCAGAAGAATGCATAATACTCAAGGATTTCTATTACAACTTCGCCCGCTATGAGAAGATGGGCATCGTTGGCAACAACGGCACGGGTAAGTCAACGTTCATTAAGATGCTATTGGGAATTGAGAAAATCGACAGTGGTCGGTTTGACATCGGTTCTACGGTCAGGTTCGGTTATTTCTCTCAGGAGGGTATCACGTTTGACGAGCAGAAAAAGGTAATCGACGTAATTACTGACATCGCTGAATATATCGACATGGGTGGAGGCAAACACCTTTCGGCTACTCAGTTCCTGCAATATTTCATGTTCACCCGTGAACAGCAGTTCAATTATGTTTATAAGTTGAGCGGTGGTGAGAAAAGGAAGCTGTACCTATGCACGGTTTTGATGAAAAATCCAAATTTCCTCGTTCTCGATGAGCCTACGAATGACCTTGACATTCAGACGTTGCAGATTTTTGAGGAGTATCTTGCTGATTTCCCAGGTTGCGTTATTGTAGTCAGTCATGACAGGTATTTCATGGATAAGGTGGTTGACCATCTCCTTGTGTTCAAGGGTAATGGCGTGGTGAAGGATTTCCCCGGCAACTATACCCAATATCGTGAATGGCTTTCACTTGAAAGCAAGAATGACGTAAAGTCTGACGAGAAAAAGGAATCTAAACCGAGGGAAAGAACTCACCAGGAGCGCAGAAAACCGACATTCAAGGAAAAAACTGAACTTGCTCAGTTGGAAAAGGATATAGCAGCCTTGGAAACCGAACAAAAACAGCTTGAAGAACAACTGTGCAGCGGTACTCTTTCCGTTGACGAACTTACTGAAAAGAGCCGCCGCCTGCCTGTGGTGAAAGAAATTCTTGATGAGAAAGAACTCCGTTGGCTTGAACTATCTGAAATAGAATAAGGCTTATATTTACGAGTGCAACGTGCATTATCAGTATAAAACTTTCTTGCCGTTAATGATATATATTCCTTTCTTCGTCATTTCCTTTACACGCATTCCCTGCAAGTTGTAAATAATATCTGAATCGGAATCTTCTACATCATAATTCGGCTGTGCGGTTTCTATATCTTGAATACCAGTCGTATTTACATCAAGTGGATAGAATGAACGGATTGCCTTTGCGCCAGAATCTTTCTCTACTGCAAGCCATGCCAACTTCAAACCAGTATCATAATCGTAACCATCTCCCCCATTAATAGGAAATGCAGATCCTGAACTATTCTGCCAGTAGAAGCCAAGCACTCTATCACTGTATTCATTGGTGAGATACGAGAGCTTGTAGAAATAGTAATTTTCTGCACTATAATCGTCATCATCAGGCACATCAGTAACTCCATAATTATCTGAATTATAATTCGGATTCACCGTGCCGTACATCATACTGCCTGATTCACTTACTGTTGCGGTATCTGTCGCATAATTTGTATTTAGGGTTACGTTTGCGAAAGATGTATCAATCTGATTTATCGCTCCTTTTATCAATATTGCAGAACCTCCCGGAACGGTATTCTTTTCTTCATTTCCTCCTTCATATTTCCATTCAATATTAAGGTCCCCATTTTCATCAACACTCACAACACCGCCTTCTAATCCTTCTTCCAACGTATAGGAATAAGGACTGTACCTCGTAACATATCCCTCTGCCGTTGTTATCGGTATTGTTACAGTATCCTCACGCAAATATGCTATCGTATTCCAACCGTCTGCCGTAGGCACTGTTGCGCCATATCCCACATAGTTGCCTTCATCATCTTTAGCGGTGTAAAACCTTGCGCCATCCTCAGGCACAACTAAGAAACAATTCTCTGCTACTCCTGAGAAACAATCTGTTCCGGGTGTGATATCACCACCACTGCTCTCAAGACCAGAAGCAGTTCTTCCTAATAAATAAACCGTTTCCAAATCCGAACATCCGGAGAAAGCTCCTTCTCCAAGCGTTGTTATACTCAAAGGCAGCTTGATTTCTGTGAGTGATGTACAGCCTTCAAATGTATAAGTTCCGATAGAAGTGAGGCCATCCTCGAATATTACTTCTTCAAGACTAGTACAACCGCTAAAAGCATAATTTCCACCCTGTTCGCTACTTGATGTAGTTCCCCAAGTAGTAACAGTTTTAGGAATCGTGACAGATGTTATACCAGAGTTAGTAAAGGCTTGGTAATCAATTTCAGTGAGTCCTTCATTTAATGTGATAGATGTTAGAGCAGAGCAATTAAGAAATGCCTGATAATCGATTTTTGTAACAGTGGAAGGTATATTAGGGAAAGAGGATAGTTTAGTACAACCAGAAAATGCCATCCTATCGATTGATGTGATACTATTTGTACTACTTTCACCGTATATTGTTACACTTTCTAGTCCTGTGCATCCCTGAAATAGTTGGTAGGCTATAGAATATGTAGTACTTGCATTAGAAGAAACATTTACAGGAAAGTTGACAGAAGTTATTAATACACAATTATGAAATGCTTTCTGAGCAATTGATGTAATAGCTGTCGTTGAGAAATCCAATGTTCCTTCAAGTTTTTTGCAGTTTTCAAATGCCTGATATTCTATTATTTCGAGTTTAGATGGTAAACCGATGGAACTGGTATTGGTATCTGTCGTGACAGAGGCAAGGTTTGAACATCCCTCAAAGTCCCTTTGGGTGATTTTGGTGAGGTCGTCACTTAATTTGACAGAAGTTATATTCTCACAATCCAAAAACGCTTTATCTCCAAGGTTTTCACCTGTAATACCTGATAAATCCAGAGATAAATCTGATTCTGTATCTGATATATATCCAAGTTTTTTGCATTCTTGAAATGCTTGAATTCCTATAGTTGTGAGAGCAGAGGTAAATATCTCGGCAGTTGTAAGAGCAGAACACCCCTCAAATGTCTGTTCCCCGATGCTCGCCACGCCACATGTCTCGCTATCACCATTTTCATCTTTTGCCATTAATACAGACACCAAACCTGTGCTATGATAGAACGCTTTTCCACCTATTGATGTAATAGTGGAATGTATCGTGACAGAAGTGAGATTGTAACACTGCTTAAAAGCATCGTCATATATGCCAGTAACGGTATAAGTTGTATCATTGTACGTTACTGTGTCAGGAATTACGATATCTCCGCTATAATAGCCAGTATGATCTTCTACTATTTCTTCATCGTCATCATCATCTCCGGGAAGACCGTTATATATGACTGCAACAGTGGGATTGCCTTCAGAATCAGTGATTGCGTCTTCATTGTCATCTACGAGTTTTATGTAGTAGATTGTTGCAGTTGTATCTTTATCTTGAACAGTCCATGTATTTTCAGCAGAGAAGTCATATTGGACAGAGTCTGCCCACAAGGATGAGGAGCTGATAACTAATAGCATAGCAAGGATTAATCCTTTGTGATTAATGTTTTTAAATAGTTGGGTAGTCATGTAAATCATGTTATTTTCTTATTTGCTAATCAGGGTATAACTTGTCGATAAACAACGTTTTATACCTTTTGTAAAGAGTACATATTTTAATCTGCAAATTTAATAAATTTTCTTGTAATTACTTCTACAAAACACAAAAAAATCTCAATAAATTTTTATCAAACAGCAAAAATTAAAAATTTATTGGCAATCCCCACAACACTAAGTATTTAGAAGCCTCAAAAACACTATATATGTGGAAGTTCCACGACGAACGTCGTGCCTTTTCCTTGTTCTGAATGTACGGCAATATCCCCATGGTGTAACGAGATAATTTTATGTGACAATGCCATACCAATACCGTGTCCTTCCACCTTGTGCTCTTGCTCTCCTCTATAAAAAAGGGTGAATAAATTTTGCTTGTCGGTCTCTGACATTCCAATGCCGTCGTCTGACATTCTCACTATTGTCCATTTGTCCCAATATGATATCTGCACGAATGATGTATTGTCTGCCGAATACTTGCAGTTGTTCTCTATCAGGTTGGAAAAGGCTATTGTTAACAGGTAGATATTACCGTTCACTGTTATCAACCTATCATCTTCCGCTGCCTCTTGCTCGAAAAGTATGTCTATATGGTAATGTGGATGACCACGGAGAATTTGTTCACGGGCATCGATAAGCAGTTCGTCAAGGCGTATGGCTTCCATCTTTATCTGCTCCTTCTGATAATCCGCCTTTGCAAGATTTAGCAATCCGTCAATGAGTCTCGTCATCCTTCGTGCGTCTTGCAATGCGTTTTGCATAGCATTGCGATATTGCTCCTCTGTCCTATTCTTCGACAACGAGAGGTCGAGTTCGGCTGTAAGGGCTGCAAGAGGCGTGCGGAGTTCATGCGAGACATTGCCGACAAATGATTTCTGTGACGTAAACGACTGTTCCAACCGCTCCAAAAGGTCATTGAAGGCTATGGCTAATTCGCCCAACTCGTCTCTCTCGTTCTGCACTGGCAGTCGCTGCCCTATCTCGTTTGCGGTTATCGCATTTGCCTCCTTCACTATTTCTCGTATTGGTGTCAATGATGATCGTGCAAGAAAATAACAGGCGATGAATAGTAATGTAAGTCCTATGATAAACAGTACGCACAGGTCTTTCAAAAGTTCTTTCTGATTGTTCTTACCATAACTGTCGTATGCGGCTGCGGTAACGATATAGTCTGTTCCCTTGAAATTGTACTTTATACCTATGCCTTCATACTTCCCGACACTGAATGTTATCTCATTCTTTTTCAATATGTCATCTATCATTTTCTGGTCTTCCTTTACAATGTCGTTGTCAACGGCATCATGGTAAAGGAGCTTGAAGTCGCTTGTATATATTGCAACTTCCACCTCATTGATAAAATTCTTGTTTTTAAGTAATATGGAACGCATGGTGGCGGCATCCACCTGATTTTCTAAATATAGGTTCGCCTTTGTTACCGCCTGACTCCTTAGGTCATGTAGGAAAGCACTGCTGCGGGTGTGGTCACTGACAAAATATATCATCACCATGCACAACAGAAAAACTATGGCTGTCACGCTGGTGTTCTTCAATGTTAGTTTTGTTTTTATCGTCATAGTTTGTCAGTGAAAATAAACCCTACTCCTGGTTTTGTGTGTATGAGTTTAACGTCGAAATTCTTGTCTATCTTCTTGCGGAGGTAATTTATGTACACGTCAATGAAATTAGTACCTGTGTCGAAGTGGGTGTTCCATACTTTCTCTGCAATGTCAATCCTACTTATCACTTTTTCTGAGTTTTCTACCATATACAGCAGGAGGTTATATTCTTTTGGAGACAGTTTTATAACTGTTCCTGATCGTTTCACCTCTCTAAGACTCAGGTTTATGTTCAAGTCAGCGTATGTAATTTGTTCCGGCTCTTTTTCGGTGGTATCGTTATTCCTTTTCAGCAGCACTCTCACCCTCGCTATCAGTTCACGGAAGTCGAAAGGCTTCACCATATAGTCGTCTGCTCCTGCATCAAAACCGTCCAACTTGTCATCGGTTGACCCTAATGCGGTGAGTATCAGTATCGGGATGTTCTTGTTCTGTTTGCGTATCTCCTTGCAAAGCTCAAAACCGTCGAGCTTGGGTAGTATTATGTCGGAGATTACCATTTGAAAATCATTCGATTGGAACAGGCGCAGTCCCATTGCTCCGTCATACGCCACAAATGTCTGGAAACCATTCTCCTCCAACCCATATTTCAACAGGTCTGCCACCCTTTTCTCATCCTCTACAATAAGTATCT
>JAJPYV010000377.1 GCA_021204735.1 Prevotella sp. | reverse complement strand
GACCATACGAGTTCCAACGTACAGACTATCGTGAAGGCTTACCTCGATTTCCTCCTCAACGACCTCGGCTATGCTGGTTTCCGTTACGATATGACCAAAGGTTATGCTCCTGAATACACCACCCTTTACAACCTCGCCGCTCAACCGGAATATTCCGTCGGTGAATATTGGGACGGTAACTATTCCACCCTTTCCAAATGGGTAAGCAATACGGCTTCTGATGATGGCACTATTCAATCGGCTGCCTTCGATTTCGTCCTAAAATACAATATACGTGACTGCTGCAATGCAGGGACAAACTGGAACTTATTAGGTTCGTCATCGCTTATGAGTATGCCTTCATACCGTCGTTACGCTGTTACATTCGTGGACAACCACGACACTTACGACCGTGGCAACGACAGTGAGACTACTGCTAACATCCTTGCGGCTAATGCTTTCATCCTCGCTGCTCCTGGCACGCCTTGCATCTTCCTCCCTCACTGGAAATCTTACAAACAGGAGATCAAACAGATGATTTATGCCCGTAACCTGGCTAAGATAAATAACCAAAGTGGGTTCTCTGCTTTGAACAATACCGCAAGTCAGTATGCTATCAAGGTTAGTGGCTCTGACGGAAACCTTGTCGTTATTATCATGGGCAGTCAGAATATTCCATCGGGCATGACCGAAAGCGATTATCACCTCGTATCATCTGGCGACAACTATTCTTATTATATCTCAAAGGATGTTGAATCTGCTTGGACTGACATGCCCTCCGGATCTTACGACAATGGCTTCAGCGTTACTCTAAACGCCCTTTCCAAAACTGATGGCGTGAAAATCGTCTATACCACTGACGGCTCTGAACCTTCTGCTTCCAACGGTACTCAGGTTGACGATGGTACGGTAATTACAGTAAATTCCAATGTGACACTCAAGGTTGGACTGCTTGTCGGCAGTACTGTTTCTGGCATCATCACCCGTAATTACACTGTTACGACCTTTGAGCCGCATGACATAACTGTTTATCTGAAAAATGACTGGACTCCGATGTACTATCACATGTGGGACTCTGATGGATATACCACCACATGGCCTGGTACAAGGGTAATTAATACTACCGTAATCGATGATATCGAATGGTATTACAACTCATACACATTAAAATCCTCCGACTATTGCATTAACCTCGTGTTCACGCAGGGCAGCAGCGGTCCACAGACTGTTGACATCAACAATATCACAAGTGATAAGTTCTATGAGTTGTCTGAATCCAAAGATGGTTCCGGGCATTATTACGTCAATGATGTTACCGACCAACATTCTACCGGCATTGAGAACATCCTCGTTTCCAATCCTACCAAATTTAACGGTATTAAGGTATATAGCATTGATGGCCGCCTTCTCCGCTCTTACAACGGCAACACCAACGTAAACGTTGCTTTAAGCGGTCTCGGCAAAGGTCTATACATCGTCAATGATAAGAAAATCGTAATCAAGTAGTTTTAATGCGGATATCCCTGAATAACCATGACGAGAAATGGTACGATAACCTTTGGGCTGCTCTGATTTTCTTTACCCGACTACCATTTTGGCGCATACACCAACCACCACGCCACTGCTATGAGGCTGTCGTAGAGTACTGGCCTCTTTCGGGATGGCTCACCGGTGGTTTGATGGCTGTAATTCTATACTTCGGAGGTCTCGTATTTCCTCACTCAATAACTGTTCTGCTCGCTATTGTTTGCAGAATTTTGATAACTGGTGCTTTGCACGAAGATGGCTTGACTGACTTTTTCGACGGTTTCGGGGGCGGTAGCAACAACCGCATTCGCATTCTCGCAATAATGAAGGATTCTCGTATCGGTACATACGGTGTTCTCGGAATAGTGATTTACTTGCTCTTGCTGTTCTTCTGCCTATACACAATGTCTCCTGCATTCGCAGCTCTTGCCGTATTCGCAGCTGACCCATACAGTAAAATGCTCGCCGGGCAGGCTACTATGATGTTGCCTTACGCTCGCACCGAAGATGATTCTAAGGCTCATGTGGTGTACCGCAACATGAATATCCGTGCCGGTATATTCATGTTCTTTCAGGGCATTTTGCCTCTCGCTGCCTTGCTGTATCTTTGCCATGGTATGTTGCGCTGGGACTTGATTATCTTTGTTCCTGGCATCGTAATGTACTTTCTTTACCTGTTCATCTGGAAAAAACTGCGTGGCTATACAGGCGACTGCTGCGGTGCACTTTTCCTTCTCATTGAACTGTCTTTCTATATATGCATTTCAACACAATTTATTAATACTCAATCTCTTTGGACGTTATTTTGATTACAATATTCACACAAAAGAGAGGGTGTGTCATTAGGATTATGGCACACCCTCTCTTTTAGTTAAACTGTATTATTATGTGATTTTTACTTAATAATCTTCGTTGCAATTTGCTTGCCGTCTTCCAGCGTATCAACCTTTATTACTATTCCCTTGTATGAGTTGCTTACGCGTGCTCCCTCAATGTTATAATATGAGGTACGTATAACGTCACCGCTAACAGCACTCTCTATCTCCTTGATACCTGAAGTAACAGCTACTGCAGCATCTCCAAGACCTCCCATTTCATTTGCAGCACGTACTGAATACGTAGCACTGGTATCTTCAATAGTATAATTATTGCTTGTCGTAAAGTCAACTACTGAACCATCTTTGCAAATTGCCCAGCATAGTACATAATTGCTGTTGTCCCATGTTAGAGAAGTACCATCAATAACAACGTTCTGTGGAGCGGATGCCTGCTCGGTGTATTCCGTAGGATCCCAACCATCAGTGCTGCCCATTACGGTCTCAATAGTGTACAGTGCGGCTTCTTGAGCCGTAAGTACAGGGTCATTGGTATGGTTTCCTGAGCCGTATGTTGTCTTGCGGCTGCTCAGACTTATTGTCGAGCCGGATGATGTCATGGAGTTGTACTCTGCGAAACGTGCGGGATAATTGTCATCGCTCATATCATGCCAGCCTACTGATGAAGGTTCAGCATTCATTGTGGTGTTGATATAGAGACAAATCGGTGTGCCTGTTCCCCATGGTCTGCCAAGATAATAATTTCCATTCACGCTGCTGCTCTCGCCGTTTATCGTACAATCCTTGAAAATATAACCGTATTCTTTCGGTACTGATGGGGCTGTAAGATAACCGCCAGATTCACACATCACAAGCTCTACTCCGTTGAAGAAGATATCGCCCCTTCCACAGAGATAGTCGGTGCGACCACGCAACTTTCCGCCCTCGAAATAGTAACGGTTGCTTTGTCTTGAATAGTATGTGTCCTGATAGCCGTAAAGACATACGTTCTTGCATATTGTCTTGTCTGACTTGTCCTCAAGAGCGGCTCCACGACCTCTGTTGTCTGGTAGTGAGTTCTTCAGCGTTATGTCCTGGAAATATGTATTCGTTGCCTTGCTCTCTATATCTAATGTCTCACACTTGCCAAGGCCCTCAATAACATTGACTGTTCCATTAGAACCACTATATGTTGCGGAAGGTACGGTATTGCATACTATAGTAGCATCTCTGTCCTCACCGATTATTGATATGTTAGGTGTACTAAGCGTATCTGTAGAGCATGGGTAGTAATTGCCATCGCCACCTTCGATAGTTGCAGACTTCTCAGGTACAGTATAAGTACCTTTCTTGATGAAGATACGGTAACGCTCTGAGGTGTTGGAACGTGAGTTTGCGGCTGCCAACGCTGCTTCAAAATCTCCGTCATCCGGAACAACGAAGTCATACAGTTTCTTCTCTACCTCTGGCTTCATTTTTGTTGTGAATGATATAACGATTGCCTCTGCCAAGGCATTTCCGGAAAGGTCTGTTACGCTGTTTGCCGGTAACGTAAATGTATATTCGGTTGAATATTCCAAACCTGTATATGCAAATGTTATCGTCTTGCCGGTAACGGTAGCTGTAAGCTCCTGTGTTCCAATAGTTGCGGTAGCATCACTTGCCATTTGTACTTTCTCGTCGAATGTCAATACGATTTTACCGCTTGCTGATACATCTGTTGCTCCATCCTCCGGTACCGAAGATACAAATACGGGGGCAATGCCGTCATCAACAATATCTTCTGTTCCTGTTATGAATATCTCTGCTATTGAGATACCATCGTTGTCTGAATCTGTTCCTGCCATTGATGAACTCTTGTCAGGATACCAACGGATATACAACTCTGCCTGATTATTGACATCTGATGGCAATGAGAACTCCTCTGTTACCCATGTCTTTGAATCGGTAAGCGAGAATGTTCCTACTGTTGTCCAATCTGAATTGTTAAGAGAGTACTGCACATCATACTTTGTGTAGGCGAGGAAATTATACAGCATTGCTGATGATACCTTTATGTCAGTGTATGCCGATGCGTTGACTTGCGTCTGCCAATAATAGTAGCCTTGACCATTTGTCTTCCAGTTCACAGCTGCTGGCTTGCCCTCATAACCGCCATCTGCCTCCTCGCTCTTGTCCAACCATGATGTTGTATTTCCGTCTGCATCACGCAACACAAGTACATCCGTCTCATTATCCGTTGTAGCAAAGTCTGCTATACGATCCTCATTGCCTGACAGATAGAAATCCCAACCTGCGATATAGTCTATTGCTGAATAAGATGCACCAATTGTTTGATCTTGGTCCATTGTCAATGCAATAGTACTCTCCGTACTTCCTGTACTCCAGTTGGTGAATGTCATTATCTTGTTGGAATTGGCGGTGAGCGCGACTACCGTTCCAGTCTCGTACATTTTCTTGCCGTCAATCAACGTTGGTTCTGGGTCGCACTCTACCATATAGTCGTTGGCTCCCGAATCCATATTTATTGTAAGCTCGTATGTATCTATTGCAGTGTAATTGGCTGTAATCACCTTGTCGCCATCCATAGTAACGGTATATGTGTCTTCTGTGGATAGTGTTGCCCCACTCTCATCCGTCCAGCCGTCAAACTGATAACCAAAATTACGTGTTTGCGTGAGCGTTACTTCATCTCCTTCATCAAATGTCGTTCCATCAGGCACTTGCTTAACCGTAGCCGCTCCCTCTGGCGATATATTCACAGTCAAATTATATTGTGTTACATCCTCCAACTCGCCCGTCAATGTACCGTTTATCACGACATTGGCAAAACCGTCTTGCTTGTTTGTATCCAAATTGTAAACGTATATGCGCAAGCCGCATGCACCAGTGGATCCTGATGCGGAAACATTATACGAAAATTCATAATTTGCATTGGCTTCTCCATCTTTGTTACGGCCAGGTACTATGCCCTGCTCCAATTCTGTCTCTTTTCCAGTATCACTGACCCAGAATATACTGATGTCTCCGCCTCCTGTTCCGACACGTAAAGCATTAAACGATACGCTTGTTGGGGTGAATGTCATACCTGACTTTGGCACTATTAAAAAGTCAATGGCATTGACATCCTTGTCATTCCCCGAAGCACTGGAAATTTTTGTTGAGGGTTGAAAAATGGTATAAGTTATGGTATTTTCATCATCCTCATCTGGATTTACAAAATTATAATCCTTAGTACCGAAATAGTCAAGCCCGCTTCCCACCGTAACGTAACTCGTCTTGAAATACTTGCTCACTCCGTCAGGACTGTACGTAGCTACCTGACCGTCTGTTCCCTGGTCGAAGACCCATGTTGCCGTAACCTCCGTCTGTGCCCAAGACATACTTGCTATGACACAAAAAAGGCTTAACATACTCATTTTTAATAATACTGACT
>JAJPYV010000174.1 GCA_021204735.1 Prevotella sp. | reverse complement strand
GATGTGGGCATCGTCTGCAACGTGATTATCAAACTGTCATACCTCGACACCTCCGCATCCATCTGGTCTATCACATTTCTGAATGGCTTCGCATTCCTCTGGAAATTACGGAACTGGTCGGTAGCCTCATGACAGGCGTATGCCAAGTCAAAAACATAATCTGGCCTCTGCGAATATAGCATCAGCGCATTCTGGTTACTCTTCGCAAGCACCGCCAATATGCTGTTTTTCACCAACTCATTCTGCTGCTTCAAAGTAGCCGACTGTTTTTCCTGCTCCTTGTGATAGGTCGTTAACTCACTGCGCAATATCGACAGCGTATTCCCCAAGTTCTTTTCCTTCAACACGGCATCACAGGGGATCGTGAACAACAATATTAGTCCGATTAACAGTAATAGTTTATTTCTCATTGCCCTTATTACATTTCATTGCATAATATCTGCAAAGATACTGCAAGTTAAGGACAATTCAAAATTATTTGCAAATTTTATTTGTTTTAAGCAATAGTGTTTAAATCTGAACAAATCATCTGTTAAATAAATATGCAACAAATCTTTTAAAATCCTCTTAATTTGCTTGTAATATTATTGTAACACGCCCTTCTTACTTTTGCAGCCGAAAAAGTAATGCATTAATATGAATACCAAGAAAATTGTTTTTGTGGCGTTGGCTCTTTGCGCTTGCTGTTTCGCAAATGGCCAGGATGAGAAAAAGGTTGACTTAACTCCTAATATCCATGGTACGCTCCGTGGTAAGTACGAATACCAGACTCAGGAAAAAGAGGGCAGGTTCGAGGTGCGCACCGCCCGTGTGAGCGTTGATGGTTATGTTGCGAAAAATGTCAGTTACAAGGCTGAGATTGACCTTTGTGACGAGGGTAATATAAAAATGCTCGATGCTTACACCAAATTCGGACCGTTCAAAGGTTTTGACATCACAATCGGTCAGATGCGTGTACCTTTCACAATCGATGTTATCCGTTCCCCTCACCAACAGTACTTTGCCAACCGCTCGTTCATAGCCAAGCAGGTTGCCAACGTGCGTGACGTGGGTGCTTCCATAGGCTACTCGTTCAACGTTGGTTTCCCGATTATTATCCAATTGGGTATGTTCAACGGCTCCGGTCTGACCAATCAGAAGGATTTCTGGACCAACAACATAAATTTCACTGCAAAGGCGCAGTTCATGTTGCCCCGTGGCTTTAACGTCACATTGAGTACGCAAAAGATAAAGCCTGACAATATCGACATTATGATGTACGATGCCGGAGCTTTCTATCAGGCTCACGGATGGCACATCGAGGCTGAATACTTATACAAGCATTATGCACAGAATGCTTTCAAGAACGTGCATGCCGTTGATGCTTTCATCAATTACGACATCCCTTTGCGTAAGTGCATCTTCTCTAAGATTTCTCCCCTCATCCGTTATGATTTTATGAGCGACCACAGCGACGGTATCCGTTACCTCGATGGCGAGGAAAACACTGCCGGCTCTCTTATCGTTAACGACAGCAAGCGTTCCCGTATCACTGGTGGTGTAACATTCAGTATATCAAAACCTTTCATCTCTGACATCCGCCTCAACTACGAGAAATATTTCTATGGTCACGACGGTATTGCCAAAACATCTGAGCGTGACAAAATTGTCCTTGAGGTCATGACAAGGTTCTGATTTATACTGTTGGTGTCCGATAAAACCAAAAAAATCCCGGTTTCACAATGAAACCGGGACTTTTTTATTTATATCAGTTTTTTATTATTCCTCAACTGGCGCTTCAGCTTCTTCTGATGTCTCAACAGTTTCTTCTGCCTGTGGAGCTTCCTCAACTGCAACTTCCTCTGCCTTCGGCGCTTCCTCTGCAGGTGCTGGTGCGGCATTCTCAGCAACTACCTTTACAGGTATCTCCACTGTTACTTCCTTGTGCAGATGTACGTGTGCCACATAGTCGCCCAGTGCCTTTGCATCGTGCATAGTGATAATCTTGCGGTCAATGTCAAAGCCTTTCTTCTGCAACTCTGCTGCAATCATCGCTGCGTTTACAGAACCGTAGGTTACGCCATTGGCACTCACCTTCATCTCAATTACCAAAGAAACATCATTCAATGTCTGTGCCTTCTTGTCGGCTGCTTCCTTAATTGCGGCGAGCTTGCGTGCCTGCTGTCTCAAATTCTCTGCCAATACCTTCTTTGCTGAAGGGGTTGCCATGATTGCCTTTCCTGTCGGGAGCAGATAGTTGCGGCCATAACCTGCCTTTACGTTAACGATATCGTTCTTATATCCTAAGCCGATAATGTCTTCTTTAAGTATTATTTCCATATCCTATCCTCCTTATTTCATCAAGTCTGTTACGTATGGAAGCAATGCCAATTGGCGTGCACGCTTGATAGCTGTTGCCACACGACGCTGATACTTAAGGGATGTTCCCGTAATCCTACGTGGCAATATCTTTCCCTGCTCGTTCAGGAATTTCTTCAAGAACTCTGGGTCTTTGTAGTCAATATACTTTATTCCGCTCTTCTTGAAACGACAATACTTCTTCTTCTTCGTGTCAACTGAAGGTGGGGTCAAATACCTGATTTCTGATTCCTGTGCCATGATTAAGCCTCCTCTTCTTTTTTAGCTAATTTGTTTCTTCTCTTCTCAGCATACTGGATAGCATACTTGTCGAGCTTCACTGTTAAAAATCGGATTACCTTCTCATCACGACGGTAACCTGTCTCAAGAATTTTGATTACTTCTGGCTCTGCCTTGAATTCCACAAGACAGTAAAAGCCTGTGGACTTCTTTTGAATGGCGTAAGCCATCTTCTTCAATCCCCAGATCTCCTCATTCAGAATTTCAGCACCTTTGTCGGTAAGCACTTTCTTGAATTTAGCGACCGTTTCCTTCATCTGATCTTCAGACAAAACGGGAGTTAAAATGAAAACGGTTTCGTATTGATTCATACTACTAAAATTAATTAAATGTTAATTGTTTTGCTAAATGCGGTGCAAAGGTAATGTTTTTAATTTGTAATCTGAGCTTTCCAACCAATATTTTTCTCTTGTTATTGATTTTTTACGCAAAACAAGTGCAAAAATCCTCTTTTCTGCTTAATTTTGTCGGCAGAATTAGAAAAAACAAGACCGTCAGAGATGAAAATTTCTAATAAATTACGTGTCCAGAACAGTAAAATCAGTGCGAAAACAGTCGGTTTGCCGCTTGTTTACCTCGGTGCGGTTGCTCTGATTGTATGTGTCCTGACTGGTTTCACCAAAAACATCCTGCTTATTCTATCTGCTTTAATCATCATCGTGGGCGTTGTCTTGCATGTCTATGCCCTCAAACGTGAAAGCAAATATTAAGAGCCTGTTTGCTCTTGATACAAAACAGGCTCTCAACTATTCTAAGCAATTTATTGTCTATTCGTTCTCTGGAGTAATCAACTTATATCCCTTTCCGTGGATGTTGATGATCTCAATCTGGTCATCGTCCTTCAAGTGCTTGCGCAACTTTGTGATATAAACGTCCATTGAACGGGCGTTGAAATAGTTGTCGTCTATCCAGATTGTCTTCAAAGCAAAGTCTCTCTGCAAAATCTCGTTTGCATGCGAGCAAAGCAGTGCCAACAGTTCGTTTTCTTTCGTTGTCAGCTTCGTCTGCTTGTTGTCAATGGTAAGCAACTGTTTCTGGGTGTCAAACAAGAAACGACCAATCTTGTAAACGGTGTTCTCTTTGTTCTTCTTGCCTCTTACCCTGCGCAAAATTGCCTCAATACGGAACACCAATTCCTCCATCGAGAACGGTTTGGTGATGTAGTCGTCAGCTCCAATCTTGAATCCATCAAGGATGTCTTCCTTCAATGTTTTTGCAGTCAGGAATATGATTGGTATCTCGGCATTTGCCTGACGGATTTCCTGTGCCAACGTGAAACCGTCTTTCTTCGGCATCATTACGTCAAGTACGCATATATCAAACTTGCTCTTCAAGAATGCCCTGTAGCCTACTTCTCCATCGGGGCAGAGTTCTGCACTATAGCCTTTGGCTTGCAAATATTCGCGGAGGAGCATACCTAAGTTCTCGTCGTCCTCACACAATAGGATTTTCAATTTTTCATCCATAGCTTTTTATTTTTTAATTATTGGTAATATTATCGTAAATGTTGTTCCTACTCCTTCCTTGCTCTCTACGTGTATCTCGCCTTTATGCAGTTCCACAATTTTTTTCACGTAAGCAAGACCTAATCCGAAGCCTTTCACGTCATGCACATTGCCTGTGTGCACCCGGTAGAATTTCTCGAATATCTTCTTCAGGTTTTCTTTCTTTATTCCTATTCCATTGTCTTTAATAGACAGAAATAGATTGTCTTTGTCGTTCCATGTCGTGATAACCAACTCTATTCCTCTGTCTGGGTCACAATACTTCACGGCGTTGTCAAGTATATTGAAGATTACATTAGTGAAATGCATCTCATCTACGTATATCTTCGGCTCTGTCGCTTTCAGATCGGTGGTGATATGCCCTCCTGTATGCCCTACTCGTAGCGTGAATGTCTTTGACACAGTCTCTACCAATTCGTTCAAGTCGAGTTCTTTTTTCTTGAAAATTGCCTTTTTCTTGTCGAACATCGACATCTGCAACACTTTCTCCACTAAAAACCTCAGACGTTTCGACTCGTCGTTGATTACTCCGCCAAGGTGTTTCATTATCGCTGGACTCTTCGTTACGCTGTCATCATTGAGCATCTGTGCCGCAAGGGATATACTGCTTATCGGGGTCTTCAACTCATGGGTCATGTTGTTTATGAAATCATTCTTTATCTCTGTATACCTCTTCTGACGGAAGATTACCATTATAGTGAAAATGAATGTCACAAGCAGTACTATCGTGAACGAGATGGATGGTATCATGAACCGCACGCTACTGAATATGTAGCTGTTCATGTCGGGAAAATGTATCTTCACTACTCCCATCTTGTTCGTTGGGTCGTTCTTGAACAATGCCTGCGTATATGTGTATTCCTCGCCTTCCTCTGAATAATCAGGACATCTGTACACTTCCCTACCGTCTTGTGCCGATACAGTGAAATGATATGGAATGTCTATACCGTTGTTCATCAACTCGGTCTTCAGGTCTTGGTCGAGCATCTTGAAGTTGACGCGCTCTTTCAAAGGCTTGTCGGATGCGGTATATAAGATATTATACACCACCTCATCGAGCAATGCTTTCTGATATACATAGCGGTTCTTTATTATCTCTTGCATCGATTTCGTAGCCTCTGATATGGAGTTCTTGTCACTCTTCAGTATCATCGCCTTTGGCATCGTTGCCGGCTTTGTAGTTATCGTCTTTAACTCAAACGATGAATATACCGTGCCGTCCTTGCCTGCTACTGAATATTGGTGCGACTGCTGTATCGTGCCGTCTGGTGTCCCCGTTGCCGTTCCTACCGAGTCTTGTTTGTATGCCCGTCTTTCGGTTTCATTCACATCCTTCTCAAGATACCTCAACGTCTCATTGAGCTCAAGGTTGCGCGACGCCTGGTATAATGCGGTGGTGACCGACTCATCAAACTGCTCCTTCTTCATCTGCACCATTGCCTGGATGTATTTCACCTGCATATAGAGCAAGATGATGAACGACAGCCCCATCACTATTGCTATTATCCATATCGTCGTTTTCTTCATGAGGGCAAAATTATTATAAAATTATATTCTCTATATAATTTATGTTTAATATTTTTTGTATATTAATTTTTATTAAAAAACTTTTTATTTTTTATTTAATAATTATGAA
>JAJPYV010000180.1 GCA_021204735.1 Prevotella sp. | reverse complement strand
TTGTTGACATATTTCCAATAGATATCACGAGCATCAGGATTATAAGCATCGTAAACACGGACACCAGATGGATAATCCATGTTTGGCGGCCATGCTTTCAGCCCTGATAAAGGCCAAGTAGTAAAATGCAGCAGCATATTCTTAGAAGAAAGTTCTTTGAATTGCAGCGTATGAGGTCCGAAAGACGACCAGATAGAGACAATTAGATGAGCGTTTTGGTTATGTAGTTCATTGATAGCCTGTCGTGCATTTTTGAAATCAGGGTTCAGAAAGTCCATTGCGTTCCAAAGATAGTTGCTGTCCCAGTACTGCCAGTCCTGAATAATGCCATCCAACGGCACGCCCGATGTGCGATACTTATTGACAACATTGAGCCATTCATTAGAACTCTTGTAGCGTTCACGGCTCTGCCAGTAGCCGTAAGTCCAAAGAGGGAGCATAGGAACCTGTCCTGTGAGAGCACGTATACCAGCTATCACCCCATCAGCGTTACCGCCATAGATGAAATAATAATCCACCATATCGGCAACCTCCGAAGTCAGGGATGTTACTTGCAGTGTATCAGTGAACGTAGTAGGGGAGTAGTTGTCCCAAAAGATGCCGTAGCCTTTAACGGAGTGGATAACAGGCACGACATCATCGAGGTTGTTTTGCATCATATAGCGAGTGAGATTCCGTTGGATAAGTTTCCCGTTTTGAGTCTGTCCCAAGCCATAAATCGCCTCATCGTTGTCGAGGATAAACGACTGTGAGATAATGTATGAGCCTTTGTCCATGCCAGAGTCACGCAATGTGAAATTTGTCTTACCCTCTTGTAACAAATTGTTACCTTTTAAGTCAGAAAAAGAGAGTGCGCCAGAATTCTTGTCGTAGGAAACATTGATTTTATTAGTAGTCATTACCATTTGAGAGTCGCTTTCCTTGTATGATATTTTCGTGCTTTCAGGTTGTGCGATTACCGAAAGGCTATTCTTTTCAGGTATTGTTTGCAATGAAGATGGATATTTCACTATCCGCACAATCGAAGGCGAATAGAAAGTTATCTCGCAGGATAATTGACTGTCAGGAATTATCGCACTCATGCCATTCACAGTGCGCTGAATGTTTTGAGAATATATCCCATATATCGGAAGAAATAATGCGCACAGCAACAGGATTAGTAATTTTTTCATAATATCTATGTCTTTATTTTTCATTAGATGTTAGGCTCATCCCACACCTTAGTTTCCTTGCAATAAATCTTTTGGGAAAGGTTGCCGACTTTGAGCAGGAAGTCACCCTCTTCGATAGTCCATTTGTTATCAGCCCCCACGAAAGCCAAATTCTTTGCAGGGAGTGAGAATGTCACGGTGCGCGTTTCGCCCGGTTGCAAGTCAATTTTTTGGAAGCAGCGCAGTCGCTTGTTGTCGGGAACGATAGAAGCTACCAAATCAGAAGAATAGAGCAGTACAGCCTCCTTGCCTGCCAAACTGCCAGTGTTGGTCACATCAACAGAAACCGTAAGGCAGTCATCAGAGGAAAACTCTTTTTGACTTACAGACAGGTTGGAATACTCAAATGACGTATAACTCATACCATAGCCAAAGGGCCATTGCAGCGAAACCTTAGCATCATAATTATAATCGCCCTCCATTGTAGGCATTTCCTCGCTGACCTTATAATCATACGTAGCGAGGGAATTTATCTCACGAGGATAAGTATAAGGCAACTTCGCAGAGAAATTGACATCGCCAGAGAGGAGATTAGCCAGAGCATCGGCACCATAATTGCCAGGAAGAAGGATGTCAATAATGGCATGGGCAATAGGAACGATATCAGCTATCAGTCGTGGACGACCTTCGTTAAGGATTAGGATAATCGGCTTGCCCGTTGCTGATAGAGCTTTCACGAGGTTACGCTGGTTTTCAGAGAGCCAGAGGTCAGAGAGGTTGCCGACTGTCTCGCAATAGCTGTTCTCACCGATACAAGCGACGATGATATCAACGTCTTTCGCGGCATCGACAGCCTTTTCAATTTCAGGAGTGTTTTCCTCGTAATAAGTACCTTTCTCATTGTAAGTTACCCCCTGACAGAGAACGACATTATCCTGTCCGAACTTATTGGAAAGAGCCTCGTAGATAGTGTTGTATTTCTGTGCGAAATCATCTGTGCGGTTACCCTGCCATGAATAACTCCAACCACCATTTAGACAGCGCATTTGGTTAGCATTAGGACCGGCTACAAGAATGCGTGTTCCTTTTGCGATAGGAAGAATGTTATTCTCGTTTTTCAGCAACACCTCGGTTTCCTCAGCAGCATGGAGAGAAAGTTGCGCAAACTCATCACAGCCATAATCTTCAAAACCTTTTTCTCCAGAGTTTGGCACATCAAAAAGACCTAAGCGGAACTTAATGCGCAAGATACGTTTTACCGCATCATCTATGCGCTTCATGCTAACCTTACCCTCATTGACGAGTTGTTTGAGTAGAATACAGAAATCAGGGTTGTAAGGATCCATACTCATGTCAATTCCCGCATTTATTGCAATACGGATGGCATCCTTCCTGTCCTTGGCCACATGTTCCCGCTGGTAGAGGTTGTTGATGTCAGCCCAATCGGTAACAATCATGCCGTCCCACTGCAAATCCTCTTTGAGCCATTTCGTTAGGTATTCCCAACTCGCATGAACAGGTACGCCGTTGATACTACTGGAGTTGACCATCACGCTCAAAGCCCCTGCTTGTATAGCAGCCTTGTAAGGTTCAAAGTATTTTTCACGCAACATATTAGGCGCAAGATACGCAGGTGTGCGGTCCTTGCCCGACCAAGGTGCACCGTATGCCAAATAATGCTTTACGCAGGCAGCCACGTTGTGATTGCTTAGGTGGTTAGCGTCAGCGCCCTGATAACCGAGAATTTCCGCCTCCACCATGCGTGCGTTTACTATCGCATCCTCACCGAAACTTTCCCAGATACGAGGCCAGCGAGGGTCACGGCCTAAGTCAAGAACAGGATTATACACCCACGGACAATTTGCCGCACGCGACTCGTATGCCGTTACACGAGCCATGTTTTCCGCCAAAGAAATGTTGAACGAAGCTCCCAAATTGATAGGCTGGGGGAAGAGCGTGCCGCCCTGTACGTATGTTACGCCGTGGTTTTGATCAAGACCGTATATACACGGTATGTCCAAATATTCCATTGACTTCTTTTGAATAAGACCAATCCATTCCTGCCACTGTTCCACTGACCAAGCCTGAGTGTTGGGAGCGTTGAGTATCGAACCGATTCTATATTTGGAAATTATCGTGTCGAGCATTACCTCGTTGAGAATCCACTTGCCCGTGGATTTATCATACTTTCCGAAATGGTCAAAATTAAGCTCCAACATCTGTCCGACCTTGTCGTCAAGAGTCATTTTCGAAAGGATATTCTCTATTTTCTCTTCGATTGCCGTATCTTTCGTAATTGCCGGTTTTTGTGCCGAAACTATTGTTGCCAACAGACAGAGAGAAAAAGTCAAAAGGAGTTTTTTCATATTGCGATGATTTTTGATTAGTAGTTTCTTTTTATTATTCACTTGTTTTTACGTGATTTGCTTATCACACGCACTTTGAGTGCTGTATGAAACTTGCTTTCGCAAAGTTAAGATATTTTTTTTGTTGGAGCAAATTTGCAAACGATGTTATTTCAGTGCAGTAATTTATATGCAATTATCAGATAATAAAGTACCAGAAATTGGATATGCGATTTGGGATTTAGAAATAAAAAACCTCCAATTCTCACGAACAGGAGGAAAAATAATCTTTAAAATATAGCAATTTATTATTATCGTTGTTATAACGTAAAAGAATTTCATTTATTATATAAGAGAATTAATGATTGCAATTTTTATATAAATAAATTACTGAATGCCATAACTTTGTGAAGAAAAGATGAACTTTGTCCGTCGTCATTAAGGTTATATAATATATTTCTAGATAATAAAAAAACAGATATAAGTGAAAACTACTTCATCGCTTTTATGGCTTTCCAAATGTCAGAATATGATGCTCCGTTTCTGCCGAAAAATTCAGCACGTTGCATAGCAATTTCCATTTTATTGTCATTAATCAGTTCGACAACCCACTTTTGGTGTTTGAGAAAACTCTCTTTTTTGTCAAAGTGTGTAATATATCTGTGCAAGACGTTGATTACCTCGTGAGAGTTAGCAAAGTATCGGTTTGTGTTTTCGTAATGAAGCAAGAACCAATATTCAATGGATGGCATGCTGCAAGCAAGTGTCACATGGGAATCATTGTCGTATTTATGATGTAGTCCCTTTATACGTTCTTTTTCGACAGAATCCCATTGCATTATATCCTCATCGAAGAAACATATTACATCTGCGTTGTCATTAAGCCCTTCCTCAATGAGCTTGTTTATCTTACCCATAGTCTCATTGCCGAATAGACGGGGATAAAGTTCAAATTTCAACCCAATTAGTGGCTTGAGATGTTTCAAATACCAATATTCAGTAAGTCCTGCGCCAACCACGCGTTTCTGTGGTTTCCGAGTTTGTCGAGAATTAATTTTGCGTGCCATAGTTCATTAAATGTTTGGAAGTGCACCAAATTTACCGATGCGATAAGCACGCTCAATCTTTGAAATCTTGTTCAGTCCCTTAAATTCCACGAGAGAATACAAATCGGTAGCACCAGATTTGTCTTTCTCCACAAACCAGATATTATCTTTGCGGATAAGATCATCAATGGTATTAAGCAAACCAGGGTAATGTGTGGTAATTAGCATTTGGCTCTCACTGCTGTTAGTGATATATTCTTGAATAATAAATTCAATCAAATTCGGATGTAACGAAGAATCTATCTCATCAATCATCAAGAATGAATTGTTTTTTATAGCCTCGTAAATGGTTGCTTCAATATCTATTACACGTGTCGTTCCTGCACTTTCCTGATGGGTTGAAAACTCGTACTTTTCAAGACCGTGTTTATTTTCTACCGTATGCTCAAATCCTAAGACTTGTTCATTTGGAACTTCAGTCTTTTCATTTAGGCCAGTGATATTAAAGTCAGCCTGATGAAGGAAACGAAGTAAGTGTTCTTTGAAACTTATATCTTCTTTTATCATTTTCTTGCTATATTTTTCCATATTAGTAATGGGCGATACCATTGGCATGAAATTGTTATGTATCCATTGACGTACAGCATCCACGTGTTGTATTTTCATATTCACACGACCACGAGCCGCAAAAAATGATTTATTAGGGAGACAGTTCAGAGAGATGGCTTTATGCTCGTTTTGACCGAGTCTTTGCACAGCAGGATTGAAAGACAATACAGATTGTCCATCTTCAAACGCCCGTTCAAATATTTTAATAGGCTGGACAGTTTTATAATATGATAGTTTTTC
The DNA here is from genome assembly GCA_021204735.1 of Prevotella sp. Taxonomy (GTDB): domain Bacteria; phylum Bacteroidota; class Bacteroidia; order Bacteroidales; family Bacteroidaceae; genus Prevotella. The sequence continues at coordinate 394 of JAJPYV010000180.1, read as the reverse complement.
CTGTAAAACCAATTTTGTAGTAGTGATGAGTTGATACCAATAACGTATTCCGTTAACCCAGAATTTTATACTGTATTCAGACGGCAGATTCGGTGTCTCTTTGTCAAGTAAAAACGGTTCGAATCCAGTCGGTTCATCCATATTCTGTGGGTCAATCACCATAAAATTACGAAGCAAGGATATAGCCGAGAGTAAGTTGCTTTTTCCTCCGGCGTTAGCACCATAGACAATGCCGAGTTTAAGCAGTCTTGTGCCATTAGGCATTGTTACCACATGGTAGCTTTCAAATGTCTTGTCAGAGGTAGCCTCAAAACTTAATGTCGTTTCGTTTTTAAAGGATAGTACATTCTTGAATGTGATTTCTTCTATCATATATCGTGTGATTTGTTATAAC
>JAJPYV010000107.1:19986-24499 GCA_021204735.1 Prevotella sp. | reverse complement strand
TCCTGTAGCTCATATCTGGTATTTCCGGTCTCTTCCAAATAAAATGGGTTACCTGTTGGGTATTCCTACAAAGAAATTGGATTCCGTGATTTACTATGAGAAGTATGTCGTAATTCAGCCTGGAATAATGGCTGGTAAGAAAAATACGGAAGGCGAAGAAATAAACGGGTCACATAAATATGACTTCCTTACCGAGGATGAATATATCAATATAACTGACAATCTTCCTAACGACAATGAGTACCTCGATAATAGCGATCCTAACAAGTTCATCGCCAAAATGGGCGCAGAAGCTATTTATGACCTACTTGTGAACTTGGATCTTGACTCGCTCTCTTACGAATTGCGTGACCGTGCAAGCAGTGACACTTCACAACAGCGCAAGACAGAGGCTCTAAAACGTCTTCAGGTTGTGGAGGCATTCCGTGCAAGCAAGGATATAAACAAACCGGAGTGGATGATTTTGAAAATCATACCTGTCACTCCTCCAGAACTTCGCCCATTGGTTCCATTAGACGGTGGTCGTTTTGCTACTTCTGACCTCAACGATCTCTATCGCCGTGTAATAATACGCAATAACCGTCTAAAAAGACTTATGGAAATCAAGGCTCCAGAGGTGATTCTCCGCAATGAGAAACGTATGCTTCAAGAAGCTGTCGACAGTTTGTTTGACAACTCCCGCAAAAGCAGTGCCGTTAAGAGTGATTCTAACCGCCCTCTGAAATCTCTTTCTGACTCCCTTAAAGGTAAACAGGGGCGTTTCCGTCAGAACCTTCTCGGTAAACGTGTAGATTATTCGGCACGTTCGGTTATTGTTGTAGGTCCTGAACTGAAAATGGGTGAGTGTGGACTGCCCAAACTAATGGCTGCGGAACTCTATAAGCCTTTTATTATCCGCAAACTTATCGAGCGTGGTATTGTCAAGACTGTCAAGAGCGCAAAGAAAATTGTGGATCGCAGGGAACCAGTTATCTGGGATATCCTTGAGAACGTGATGAAAGGACATCCTGTTCTACTTAATCGTGCCCCGACACTTCACCGTCTCGGTATTCAAGCTTTCCAACCTAAACTCATAGAAGGTAAGGCAATACAACTCCACCCATTAGCATGTACCGCTTTCAATGCTGACTTTGATGGAGACCAGATGGCCGTTCACCTCCCATTAAGCAATGAGGCAATCCTTGAGGCGCAGATATTGATGCTTCAGAGCCACAATATTCTTAATCCTGCCAATGGCGCACCTATCACCGTACCGTCACAAGATATGGTGCTTGGACTATATTACATCACGAAAATACGCCCAGGTGCAAAGGGAGAAGGACTTACTTTCTATGGCCCTGAAGAGGCTATAATTGCTAATAACGAAGGCAGATGCGACCTTCATGCCCAAGTAAAAGTTGTTGTTACTGATATTGACGAGGAAGGGAAGTATGTCAAACGCTTAGTAGACACTTCTGTGGGTCGTGTCATAGTGAATGGTATTATTCCAGATGAAATCGGTTATGTCAATAAGATTATTTCCAAGAAAAGTCTTCGTGACATTATTGCCGATGTTATCAAAACTGTCGGGTTCGCTCGTGCATGCGAGTTCCTCGATGGTATAAAGAACTTAGGCTACCGCATGGCTTATCGTGCTGGTCTATCTTTCAACCTCGACGACATCATAATCCCTGAAAAGAAGGTTGACCTTGTGACAAAGGGTAATGAAGAGGTTCAACAGATTACCGACAATTATAATATGGGTTTCATCACCGACACAGAGCGTTACAATCAGGTAATCGATGCATGGACTCATGTTAACAATGAACTTGGAGACGTGCTGATGAAAGAAATGACGGAGGCCGACCAGGGTTTCAACGCCGTTTATATGATGCTTGACTCTGGTGCGCGTGGTTCTAAAGATCAGATCCGCCAGTTGGCAGGTATGCGCGGACTTATGGCAAAACCGCAAAAAGCTGGTGCTGAAGGTGCACAGATTATCGAGAACCCGATTCTATCCAACTTCAAGGAGGGTATGAGCGTGCTTGAGTACTTTATCTCTACTCACGGTGCTCGTAAGGGTCTTGCTGATACCGCTATGAAGACCGCTGACGCTGGTTATCTTACACGTCGTTTGGTTGACGTCTCTCACGATGTCATCATTACGGAAGAAGACTGTGGAACTCTCCGTGGACTTGTATGCACCGCCCTCAAAAACGGCGATGAAGTGATTTCTTCTCTTTACGAACGTATTCTCGGACGTGTTTCTGTCCATGATATAATACATCCTAACACTGGTGAACTCATCGTCAGTGCTGGAGAGGAAATTACGGAACAGATAGCACAGATCATCGAAGACAGTCCTATAGAAAGTGTGGAAATTCGTTCCGTCCTCACTTGCGAAAGTAAAAAGGGTGTTTGCATGAAATGTTACGGGCGCAATCTCGCTACGAGCCGCATGGTACAAAAAGGAGAGGCTGTCGGTGTCATCGCAGCCCAGGCTATCGGAGAACCTGGTACTCAGCTTACACTCCGTACTTTCCACGCTGGTGGTGTTGCTGCTAATGCTGCTGCTAATGCTTCTATTGTTGCAAAAAACGACTGCAAGATTGAGTTTGATGAGCTTCGTACTGTACCGTTTGTTGAAAGCGGTGATAACGGAGATATCACCTGTGAGATGGTGGTAAGTCGTTTGGCCGAAATACGTTTCGTAGATCCAAATACAAATATTGTACTTTCCACATTGAACGTTCCATACGGTAGCTCTCTTTATTTCAAAGGCGGTGCCATCGTAAAAAAAGGTGATATGATTGCACGTTGGGATCCATTCAACGCTGTTATCGTCACAGAATATTCCGGAACTCTCAAATTCCGTGATGTTATCGATGGAGTTACTTTCCATGCCGAAACTGATGATACTACTGGTCTTACAGAGAAAATCATCATGGAATCAAAGGATAAAAGCAAGGTGCCTACCTGTGACATCATTGATAAAAATGGAAATGTTGTCGGAACATATAACTTCCCTGTGAATGGGCACGTAGTAGTTGACGATGGTCAAGATGTCAAGACTGGTACCACATTGGTGAAGATTCCACGTTCAGTCGGTAAGGCTGGTGATATCACGGGAGGTCTTCCACGAGTAACCGAACTGTTTGAGGCACGAAATCCATCTAACCCTGCTGTAGTAAGTGAAATTGACGGTGAAGTTACAATGGGTAAGGTTAAACGTGGTAACCGTGAGATTACCATCACATCAAAAACTGGAGAAGAACGCAAGTATCTTGTTTCTCTTTCCAAGCAAATTCTTGTCCAGGAGCATGATGCTGTACGTGCCGGTACTCCTCTTTCTGATGGCGTGATTACTCCTAATGACATTCTTGCTATCAAGGGTCCTACCGCCGTTCAGGAGTATATCGTCAATGAAGTTCAAGATGTATATCGTTTACAGGGTGTTAAGATTAACGACAAGCACTTTGAGATTATCGTCAGACAAATGATGAGAAAAGTACAGATAAATGAACCTGGTGATACAACCTTCTTAGAGCAAGAAATTGTAGACAAACTTGATTTCGCAGAGGAAAACGATCGAATTTGGGGAAAGAAAGTTGTTGTAGATTCAGGCGACAGCGAGGTATTGAAAGCTGGTCAAATCATTTCTGCCCGTAAGTTACGTGACGAGAACTCTATGTTAAAACGCCGTGACCTCAAAATTGTTCAGGTTCGTGATGCTGTCCCTGCTACATCTACGCAGATTTTACAAGGTATCACACGAGCCGCTCTACAAACTAAGAGTTTCATGTCTGCCGCATCATTCCAGGAAACCACGAAAGTTCTCAATGAGGCTGCTATCAGAGGTAAAACGGATATGCTTGAGGGTATGAAAGAGAACGTAATTTGCGGTCATCTTATCCCTGCTGGAACTGGTTTGCGTGAATTCGATAAGATAATCGTAGGCTCAAAAGAAGATTACGATCGTATAGAATCTAACCGCAAGAACATTATTGATTATAGCAAAGAAGAAGAATGACATTTGCTAATAAATTATATGAGGACCGCTAATATTCTTTGTTAGCGGTCTTCATGTTTGAAATAATGTCGTATTATATATCCATTTTGTACTTATTTGCTTTTTTTTAAATGAATTATCTATTTTTACTATGATGTGTAAAATAATTGTATTACTTTTAACGCAATTATGCACCATAAACATGGTAAGGTCAAAATACAGAATATTTTAATAATAAAAAATGAAATATATATTAGTTTTTATTTGCTGCATCTCTTTCCTATTCAAATCAAACGCACAAGAACTGCAAGCAAAGATTACCATCAATCATAGTCAGATTCAAGGTACTGATGAAAGCGTATTTGACGCTCTTCAACAAACACTTGAACAATTCATCAACGACACACAATGGACATCCTTACAGTTCCAGAAAAACGAGAGAATAGTGTGTAATTTTAATATCACGGTTACGAAATATGATCAGTCATCAAATCTGTTCACTTGTTCTGCCTTAATACAGGCAAA
>JAJPYV010000107.1:5216-19886 GCA_021204735.1 Prevotella sp. | reverse complement strand
TGGAAAGCTTTTGAGGATGACAGAAACAGGTTTGCTATAATCAATGATTATATGGAAGGTGCAATGAAACCATTCAGACAACTGCAGTATGATTATTATCGTAGTGGATTGGATGAGATGGCAAACAATGTTGAAAGAGGCAGAACAAATATATCAACTACATTAGAGACAAACTTAAAGAAAGCACATGAAGACAAACCTTTAAGTTTGTTACCACAAATATGGACAGACTATAAAAAGGATGAACTAAGTAATATATATAAGGGGAAAGGAACTCAGAAAGAAAAAGAAACCGTTTACGATATTCTTCTTTCTATCAATGCTTCCCAAAGTACCTATTGGGACAATATAAAACAATGAAATACCCTTCCAATACCTTAACAAAACAAATTGTAAGTAGAGATGTTACGACAATTATATATAAGTAATTTCACGCTGATAGATACTCTCAACATTCGTTTCAATCCTGGCTTTTCCGTAATAACTGGTGAGACGGGTGCTGGAAAGAGCATAATCCTCGGAGCAATTAATCTGTTGTTGGGACAGCGTGCTGATATAAAAAGCATTAAATCGGGATGTTCTAAATGTGTCATTGAAGCTCATTTTGATATTGACAAATATAAAATACAAGATTTCTTCCTCTCAAACGACATCGATTATGATGAATCTGACTGTATTCTAAGAAGGGAATTGAGTGTTTCTGGAAAAAGTCGTGCCTTCATCAACGACACCCCAGTAGCACTCAGCACTATTAGGTCTCTTGGTCAACTACTCGTAGATATTCACAGTCAGCACCAAAATCTTGCCCTGAATGATGATGACTTCCAGTTGAAAACTGTTGATATCATCGCAAAAGACAAGAAACTTCTCGAAAAATATAAAGACTGTTTCAACTCTTACAAAAAGATAAAGAATGATGTTGCAAAACTTCACCATGAAATCGAAGAAAGCAGGAAAAATGAAGATTACTGGAGATTCCAACTTAAAGAATTGACAGATGCAAACCTTACCGAAGGCATGCAAGGCGAACTGGAACGTGAGGGTGAAAAACTCAGTCATGTGGAGGAAATAAAAACTGCTCTATACTCTGTAGATGACATTTTTAATTCAAAAGTCTCCGACGGTGGTGTCTTGAGCGAATTGAAAGAATCTGTAAAATTGTTGGATAGCATCAAAAACATTTACGAAGATATTAACCCTATCTCTGAACGGTTGGAAAGTTGTTTCATAGAACTGAAAGACATTTCAAATGATATTAGTTCTGAAACTGATAATATAGAGTTTGACCCTACACGTCTTGATCAGATAAACAGACAACTCGACAAAATATATACTCTTGAGAAAAAATATCACCTGTCTACAATCGAGGAACTTATTGATTTGCGAAAGAACATCGAGATTCAGTTGGATAATATAGAAAACAGCGATGAAAAACTTGCAGAACTCGAAAAATCTGAAAAGGAACAACTTAACAAATGCGAGAAATTGGCGAAAGAACTATCAACTGTGAGGAAAGTTGCGGCTAATACAATAGAGGAGGAAATGCTCAATAAACTTGTTCCTTTGGGCATTCCTAATATTCGTTTTTGCGTTAAAATGGAAGACAAAGAACTTAGCATAAATGGTCGAGACCACATAACGTTTCTTTTCAGTGCCAACAATAGTTCTCCTCTTCAACCTATTTCGCAGGTTGCTTCTGGTGGTGAAATTGCCCGTGTAATGCTCTCAATAAAAGCAATGATTAGTGGTGCAGTAAAACTTCCAACCATAATATTCGATGAAATAGATACTGGGGCAAGTGGGAAAATTGCAGAAAAAATGGGTGACTTAATGCAGGAAATGGCAAGTTTTGAACGTCAGGTAATCAGTATAACCCATCTTCCACAGATTGCTGCGAGAGGCACAACTCATTATAAGGTATTCAAAGAAGAAACAGAAAATGGCACGAAGAGTAGAATGCAGGTTCTTAATAAAGATGAACGGATTCTCGAAATAGCCCAAATGCTTAGTGGCTCTGAAATCACTGAAGCCGCAATAAATAATGCAAAAGAATTACTAAAATCAATATAAATCAATATGATGAGACATTTTTTTACTATAATCACGTTACTGATAATCTCAATCTGCGAATGTTTCGCTCAACCTACGCCTGTAAAAAACGCTGCGAAATCTGTATTTATCTTAACGACATATAGTGACGACGGTTCTTTGCTTGCAACAAGTCATGGTGTGTTTATTGGCAATAACGGCGAGGCGATAAGTAACTTGCAACCCTTTATCGGGGCTGCTTCAGCTATCATTACAGACGTTAAGGGCAAGCAGATGAACGTTTCACACATTATAGGAATAAATAATTTGTATGATGTGGTGAAATTTCAGGTCGACGGCAAGACAACACCTGTACCATTGGCTTCATCATCCGCCAGTTCTGGAACAAATGTATGGTTTGTTCCATACGCAGAGAAATCTCCTGCAATATCTCAGGTGGAAGTAAAAAATGTTGAACCGTTCATGGATAAATATTCATATTATATCTTCACCATGGATTTGCAGGATGAAGATGATTCTTGTCCTTTTGTAAATGATGCCGGGCAAGTATTAGGCCTTGCACAACGGTCTACTACAAGCAGAGACATTCATGCCACAGATGCGAATTTCACAATGAGTTTGGAAATGACAGGATTATCTTTAAGCGACGCTACATTACGGAAAATAGGGATACCTCCAGCTTTACCGACTGAAAAAGACCAGGCTCTACTCATGCTGATGATGTCTGACCCGAAAGTTGATTCTGTAAAACACTCAAGTATAGTAAATGATTTCATCTCTCAATATCCTGCAATGGTTGACGGGTATGCCAAACGTGCACAATTATATGTTAATGACAACGACTTCGCAAGTGCCGCAATGGAAATGGAAACTGCTATAAATAAGGCTGAAAAGAAAGATGAGGCTCATTATAGCTACAGTCAATTGATTTACAACAAGGAAATATACAAAAGTGATATCCCTTATCAACCATGGTCTTTAGACAAGGCATTGGAAGAGATAAACACTGCTTATTCAATAAATCCACAAGATACGTATCGTACTCATTTGGCAAGAATATTATATGCCAAAGGTGAATATCAGGATGCCTACGATATTTACATGCCCTTGACGAAAACTGTAATCAGCAATTCTGATTTATTTTATGAGGCTTCACAGTGTAAGCAGATGCTCAACGCTCCTTCAAGTGAGATAATCGCCCTTCTTGATAGTGCTATATACAACACTGATACTCTGCGGATAAGGGATGCCGCTCCGTATTTCTTCGCACGTGCAGAAGCTTACAACCAGGCTGACAGTTTCCGACAGGCTGTTTTTGATTATACTCGTTATGAAATCCTCGTTAACGGAAACGTAAATTCGCAGTTCTACTACTTACGTGAACAGACGGAGGTAAAGGCAAAATTATACAAACAGGCTTTGGCAGACATTTCCCGCGCTATTTATCTTTCTCCTGATGAGCCTACTTATTTCGCAGAAAAGGCATCTTTGGAAATAAAGGTAAATATGATGGAAGAAGCTCTTGAAACAGCTACTAAATGTATAGAAATAGCTCCTGAATATGCTACGGGCTATCTGCTTTTAGGATTAGTTCAAGTAAATAGCGGAAACAAAGATGAGGGATTGGCAAATTTTGAAAAAGCCAAGGAATTAGGCGATGAACAAGCACAGTCATTAATTGACAAATATTCAAAATAAAATTATAAGAATTTATCATGGCCAAAGAATTAAAGGAATTGACAAAAAGAGCTGATAACTACAGTCAGTGGTACAACGATTTGGTAGTTAAAGCAGACCTTGCCGAGCAGTCTGCCGTGCGGGGGTGTATGGTAATAAAACCTTACGGATATGCGATATGGGAAAAAATGCAGCAACAACTCGATAAGATGTTCAAGGAAACCGGTGCTCAAAATGCCTATTTCCCTTTACTTATCCCAAAATCTTTCCTGTCCAAAGAAGCTGAACATGTTGAGGGATTTGCCAAAGAGTGTGCTGTGGTAACTCATTATCGTCTGCGCGCTAATAAGGACAAAAGTGAAGTGGAAGTTGACCCCTCTGCCCGATTGGAAGAGGAACTGATAATACGTCCTACATCAGAAACCATCATCTGGAATACCTACAAAAACTGGATTCACTCTTATCGGGATCTTCCGTTGATGTGCAACCAATGGTGCAACGTGATGAGATGGGAAATGCGTACCCGTCCGTTCCTACGCACATCAGAGTTTCTTTGGCAAGAGGGACATACAGCACATGCTACACGTGAAGAGGCTGAAGACGAGGCAAAAAAAATGTTGCACGTTTATGCCGAATTTGTTGAGAAATGGATGGCTGTGCCAGTGGTTCAGGGTGTCAAGAGTGAGACTGAACGTTTTGCTGGTGCTCTCGATACTTACACAATAGAGGCGATGATGCAAGACGGTAAAGCTTTACAAAGTGGAACAAGTCATTTCCTCGGACAGAATTTCGCAAAAGCTTTCGACGTAACATTCCTAAACAAAGATAACAAACCTGAATACGTATGGGCCACTTCATGGGGCGTGTCCACTCGTCTTATCGGAGCCTTGATTATGACTCACTCTGACGATAATGGATTGGTTTTGCCGCCTATGTTAGCCCCGATACAAGTTGTAATAATTCCAATCACGAAAGGAACGCAACAACTCCATGCCATAACAGAAAAACTGACGCCAATTATCAATGCTCTGCGTGACGCCGGTATTTCCGTGAAATATGACAATGCAGAGAACAAACGTCCAGGATTTAAGTTTGCTGATTATGAGTTGAAAGGTGTCCCCGTACGTTTGGTTATGGGAGGTAGAGATCTGGAGAACGGCACTCTTGAAATAATGCGCCGTGACACTCTTGAAAAAGAAACTGTTCCTATCAACGGTATTGTCGAGCATGTGGAGAAATTGTTGAAAGACATTCAGAGCAACATGTTTGAAAAAGCAAAGGCTTACCGTGATTCCCGAATCTACGAGTGCGACAACTATGATGAGTTCAAGGAAAGGATAAAGGACGGTGGTTTCTTCCTTTGCCATTGGGATGGCTCACAAGAAACAGAAGCTAAAATAAAAGAAGAAACTCAGGCTACAATACGTTGTGTTCCTTTTGGTGTTGAACAAACCTCTGGTATTGACATGGTTTCAGGAAAACCAGCAAAACTAAGGGTAATCATTGCAAGAAGTTATTGATAGCCATTTTGTAATAATAAAACAAGAAGAAATGTGAGGGCGTTAATAAAGATTATAGAACGACTACTCAATTTAATTGCGCCAAAGCAATGCACTATTTGCGGTAAACGTCTTGCTATAGGGGAAGAAGTGATATGTTCTATTTGCAACTATCATTTGCCGAGAACACATTTCTCAAAACAGCCATACGACAACAAAATGGCAAAAATGTTTTGGGGAAGAATACCTATCGAACGTTCTGTGGCATGGTTTTTCTATGAGCCTCAATCAGACGTGAGTAGGGTAATCCATTCCCTAAAATATTTCAACCATCCAGAAAAGGGTGTACTTATGGGAAAGATGCTTGCCGAGGAAATTATATCGGATAATTTTTTCGATTCCATTGATTGTATAATACCTATACCGTTGACTAAGAAACGTAAACGTTCAAGAGGTTACAATCAAAGTTATGAAATTGCTCTTGGCATCAATAAAATCACTAATATACCTATATTGGATAATGTGGTGAAAAGAAAGTCTTTCAAGAAAAGTCAGACCAGAATGGACCGTTGGCAACGCATGGAAAATGTGGAGAATGTTTTTGTAATAGAAAACAAATTTGCTCTATCTCACAAACACATTCTTATAGTCGATGATGTAGTTACTACTGGTGCCACTATAATATCATGTGCTCAGGCTATTACTAAATGCTTCAGGGAAAAGAACCAAGTCAAATTCAGTGTGCTTTCTCTTGGATATGCAGGGGGTTAATATTTATTGTGCCTGATAAAAACTTATGAAAGATGAAAATGTTCAATGTATTTTTAAGTCTGAATACCTTTTACGTCTCTTTGCATAATATTGCCATATAATTGAAATGTCACAGGTTTCCTTTACATCACTATTCAAACGACTGTCCTGTATTTTCTTCCTCTCTTCACGATACAGATGTATCCAATTCTTAAATTCTTTTCGGCCCTTTATAATCGCCTTGAAATCATTTACGTTACCTTTTATAAGAGTTTGGAATGCGGCTACGTAATCCAAGAACAAACGTACTCTCATAACACTGTTCAACTCTTTGTCAGGCAAATTCTTGTAAAGCATCGTGAGATTGTTTCTGAAATTCAGAAATGTCTTCATCGGATTACCCATTGGCAATGTTCCCCCACCCACATGGAATACATAACTGTTCGGGACACAATAAATTTTCCTTCCCATAATACGTAAACGCCAACATAAGTCTATTTCTTCGTGATGGGCAAAAAATCTTGCATCAAAGCCTCCTGCTTTCCAATAATCTGTGGCTCTTATCATCATGCATGCACCTGTCGCCCAATGTATCTCAGCAACATTGTCATATTGTTTCTCGTCATTCTCTACATTATCGAGTATCCTGCCACGACAGAATGGATAACCATAACGGTCTATAAAACCGCCACATGCTCCGGCATATTCAAAGGCATTTCTGTTGGCTTCCGACAACAACTTAGGTTGGCACACTGCCACGTCTGGATGAGAATCCATAAACTCAGTCAGTTTTTTTACCCAACCATCAGTCACCTCTACGTCTGAATTGAGCAGCACGTAATACTCCGCCTCTACCTGTCTTAATGCTCTATTATATCCTTCTGCAAAGCCATAGTTCTTATCATGAATAATAATACGTATTTCAGGATATTCCCTTTTTAGAAATTCCACCGAATTATCAGTTGAGGCATTGTCAGCCACATACACCACGGCATCTCTATGCGAACATTCCATCACACTTGGAAGAAAGCGTGACATCATGTTAACACCATTCCAATTAAGTATCACTATTGCAACTTTATTCATCACAATCTTGCTTTTAATGCCGTTTTTGAATTGTTAAAACCACCGAGTTTCACTTTTACAAGTTGGTTGTCAAGACTGTTATTATCAGCTGATGGTGGCAGTTCAACACGGATATAGTTTTTTGTGAAACCGTGCATAGCCTTTCCTTGAGTAGTTTTCTCAAAGAGCACCTCCGCATCTGTTCCGATGAAATGCTCATAAAACGCTAAGGTTTTCCTTTCAGACAAATCAAGAAGTCGCTGGCTCCTATACTTCTTATCATTATCGGAAACTTTATACGGGATTGACAAGGCTTTTGTGCCAGGGCGTTCCGAATAGGGAAACACATGAAGTTGGGTTATATCAATAGATTCCAGAAAATCGTATGTTTCTTCAAAATATTCTGGTCTCTCGCCACGTGTTCCAACCATCACGTCAACACCGATGAATGCATTTGGCACCAATTTCTTAATCAGGTTTACCTTATGTGCAAAAAGCGATGTATCATAACGACGGTGCATCAGTTTCAAAACCTCATCCGAACCACTTTGCAAGGGAATATGATAGTGAGGCATAAATGCTCTGCTTTGCGAACAATATGTAATTAGTTCATCGTCAAGCAAATCTGGCTCAATACTACTTATACGGTATCTGCATATTCCATTAACCTTATCTAATGCCTTTACCAAGTCAATAAACTTTTCTCCTGTTGTTTTCCCGAAATCTCCTATGTTGACACCCGTGAGAACAATTTCTTTACCACCCTCCTCTGCTGCTATTTCAGCTTGTCTTACCAACGATTCTATTGTAGGATTACGACTAAAACCGCGAGCATACGGAATAGTACAATAAGTACAAAAATAATCACAACCATCTTGCACCTTCAGGAAATAACGTGTCCGACTGCCTCGCGAACAACTTGGCGCAAAGGTCTTAATATCCTTGGTTTTTTCTGTATGATATTTTGCCTGACTATTTCTCTGCTTTCCCCCACTCCACCCGTCTGAAAGATATTGTATAAGGTCTGCTTTCTCATTTGCTCCCAAAACGAGGTCTACCCCCTCGATATTACTAACGGTTTCAGGTTTAAGCTGTGCATAACAACCTGTCACAACCACAAATGCACCAGGATTTTCACGCACCATGCGGTGTATTGCCTGCCTGCATTTATGGTCGGCAACTTCAGTGACTGAGCACGTATTTATTATGCATATATCAGCTTGTTCTCCTTTTTGAGCAGTACGTACACCCATGTCCTGGAGTAATCGGCAGAAAGTAGAAGTCTCGGAGAAATTCAACTTACATCCTAACGTAAAATAGGTTGCCGTCTTTCCTTGAAAGGCTGAAGTATCAATCATTTTCGGTAAAATAATGATTCACACCTTCCTCACTTTTTATCCTTCTTGTCTTTTTCCTCTTTTGGCTTAGGCTCTTTTTTAGCCAACATCACCACTTGATATACAAAGTCGGTTACCCATTTCTCACTGAATCCCAAACGCTTGTCATAACTGCGGATTGCCACTACTGTTTTCATTACACCGGCATCTTTAAAATCATTCTTATTGAAGATGTCTGAAACGGTTTTTTCTGTCATGGTATATATCGCCTTTTTCATAAACGACGGCATACGCAACTTGAATTTCATTAAATTTCCCATAAGCATCATAAGATCTTGTGTGAAATTCTGGAACTGTACAATATATATCTGAACATCCTGTATCTTTCGACAATTCTTGCGGATACTTTGATCCAATTCCTTGAAAAAACCATCGTCTGTTGCATACAAATCTTGTAACATCTTTTTGCAATGCTTCTTTTCCCCAACTCCAAGTTTGTTGTTAACAGTAGGAACATGTAATGTGGTTTTGAACATACGTAAATCAGGCAGCATAGCAAGATTCGTTATATTAGCATTCTCGGCTATTGCCGCTTGCAAATATACACGTATAAGCGTCATGTAGTCTTCCATCCCGCCTGCTTTTTTGCCGCTATTTCTTCCAAATAGTTTGTTGATAAATCCCATAAGCTAAAAAAATTATTAATGGGGGTTACCCCTATGTAATAAAAAGATGTGTGCAAAATTACATCAATTGCGTCAAAAAGCAAAATAAAATTTGATTATTATCCACTTTTTTCATACCTTTGCAAAGCGTTGTTGAGTTGTGTTCAATAGACATAAGCACAAAAAAAACTAATAACAAAGAGATTTTTATAACACTCTAATATTAATGTTTTTACAAAACATACACGAAACATGAAAGGAATTGTATTGGCTGGTGGTTCCGGGACTCGACTTTATCCCATTACCAAGGGTATTAGCAAACAGTTAATACCGATTTTTGATAAACCAATGATATATTATCCCATTTCCGTACTTATGCTTGCAGGAATTAAGGATATTCTTATTATATCCACACCTTACGACCTCCCTGGATTTAAAAGGCTTCTTGGTGATGGTTCAAATTTAGGTATGCGTTTTGAATATGCAGAACAACCCTCACCTGATGGTCTGGCACAGGCTTTTATTATCGGAGAAGAATTTATCGGTAACGACTGTGTATGTTTAGTCTTGGGTGACAATATCTTCCATGGAGCTGGTTTCACCGCATTGCTCAACGACAGCGTGAAAAATGCCGAAAAAGAAAACAAAGCTACAGTGTTTGGTTATTATGTAAACGACCCAGAGCGGTATGGTGTAGCTGAATTTGATGAAAACGGCAACTGCTTAAGTATAGAAGAAAAGCCCGCCAACCCCAAAAGTAATTATGCCGTAGTGGGACTGTATTTCTACCCCAACAGTGTAGTTGAGATAGCAAAAAATATCAAACCGAGTTCCAGAGGTGAATTAGAAATCACCACGGTTAATCAAGAATATTTGAAACGGGGAACTCTCAAAGTGCAAACTCTTCAACGTGGATTCGCATGGTTAGATACAGGTACCCATGATAGTCTTAGTGAAGCATCTACTTTCATAGAAGTAATCGAAAAACGCCAAGGTCTCAAAATCGCTTGTCTTGAGGAAATCGCTTACAAACAAGGGTGGATCGATTCTGAAAAATTAAAAGAAACGGCAACACCAATGCTGAAAAACGATTATGGCAAATACCTCATGGAGCTAATAGACACAAAACATTAAATTGACAACAAAAGTAAATCTATAAACAATGAGTGAAATTGATAACAATCAGAAACTGCAAGAGATGAAAGAGGAAGAATTTTCCTCGTTCAGTTTTGAAACTATATATTCAGCCTTTATACTGAATTGGAAATGGTTTGTCTTATCCGTGCTTATCTGCCTTTGTGTGGCTTTCTTGTACATTCATTACAAGACTCCTGTGTATAACATGACAGCAAAACTCCTTATCAAGGATGATAACAACAAAAAGAGTGGAACGGGAATGTTACAGACCCTCGAAAGTATGCAAAACCTCGGTATTATAAGCAATAGCTACGGTACTGAGAACGAAAAGGAAATCCTTACTTCCTCTACCATAGCGGAAGAGGCTGTTCGTGATTTAAAGATATATGTAAATTACTACAAAAAAGGTCATATAAAGAAAACTCTTATCTATAAGGAAAATCCTATAGATGTTGACATGGATAGCGAACATCTTGACAAACTGAATGCTCCTGTAGAATTAGAGATAACAAGGGAAAAAGATGGGTATGTTGTAAACGGCACTTATTATATATCGGAAAGCGAAATAAAATTCTCCGGCCCTTACGATTTCGAACAAAAAGTAAAGAACATTCCAACCATAATAAACACCAGAATTGGTAAACTAATACTTACTAATAATGGTAATTATGAATTAAAAGAAGACGAGACTCTTATTGTAACTATAAATTCTCCTCGCATTGCCTCCTACTATTATGTAGAAAACCTTTCTGTTGAACAGACTTCAAAAACTTCATCTGTTTTCAACATTGAATTTAAGAACCAGAGTATAAATCGTGGTATGGACTACTTACGTCAATTGATAGTCTGCTACAACCGACAGGCAAACAACGACAAGAACGAATTGGCAATAAGTACAGAGAAATTCATAAACGACCGTTTGGAGAAAATCAATATTGAACTTGGAAGCACGGATGATGAACTGGAACAATATAAGAGACGTAACAACTTGATGGAACTGCAACTTAATGCAACAACAGCGTCAACAAATACTTCCGCATACGAGCAAAAATTAACTGAAGCAGAAACACAACTTTCTCTTATTGCCAGTTTGATACAATTTGCCAACCGCCCTGGCAACAAGCATCAGGTTCTTCCTTCTAATGTCGGTTTGAAAGACGAATCTTCAACTTCACTCATTAATGAATACAATAAAATCGCCCTTGAGCGTAACAGGTTACTCAATACCGCCTCGGAAAATAGCCCTGTTGTAACCGAACTTACCTCACAGCTCGATAACATGCAAGCCAGTATACAACAGGCTTTACTGCAAGCCAGGAAAAATCTTGAGATAGAAAGAGATGCTATAAACCGACAGTTAAGACAATATAGCAATGATGTAACCAGAGTGCCTGAACAAGAAAGAATTCTCACGCAGATAGGACGTCAACAGGAAGTTAAATCCGGTCTTTATCTTATGCTTTTGCAGAAACGTGAGGAAAATTCTATTTCATTAGCGGCAACTGCTGATAAAGGTAAACTGATTGAAAATCCGAAATTTGACGGCAAAGTAAGCCCTAAGAGCAGCATAATCCTCCTCATCGCTTTAATACTGGGTATTGCCATTCCTTCAGGCTGCATCTACATCATCAATTTCTTCCGCTATAGGATAGAAGGACATGATGACGTGGCAAGCCTCACCCAACTTCCTATTATTGCTGATATCGTTACAGCAAGTGAAACTGCAAAGACCAAGGCTGACATTGTTGTGCATGAGAACGAGAACAACCAAATGGAGGAAATATTCCGCTCCATGCGTACAAACATTCAGTTTATGCTTAAAGATGGAGAGAATGTGATACTATTCACCTCCTCTACTTCTGGTGAGGGAAAGACATTTACGGCTGCTAACCTCGCAGTAAGTTTCGCTTTGTTGGGAAAGAAAGTGATTTTGGTAGGTCTTGACATACGTAAACCTCGTTTGGCAGAATTGTTTGACATAAACAATCACCACAATGGTATAACAGTTCTCTTGACACATGATAATCCGCAATTGGAAATGGTAAAGGCTCAAATATTGCCATCTGGAATAAACGACAATCTTGATTTGCTTATGGCTGGTCCAATTCCTCCAAACCCTGCAGAGCTCGTTTCACGTCCTTCATTGGATAAAGTGATAAGTATTCTGAAAAAGCAATACGACTATGTGCTCATCGACAGTGCACCTGTCGGTCTTGTAACGGATACGTTGCAAATAGGAAAGAGTGCGAACATCACTGTTTACTTGTGCCGTGCCGACTTTACACCGAAAGTAAACTTCGGTATGGTAAACTCGTTGGCTGACGAGAAGAAATTACCTAATATGTGCATAGCCATCAACGGTATTGACTTGTCAATGAAAAAATACGGTTATTATTATGGATATGGCAAGTATGGCAAATATAGCCGCTATGGATATTATGGCAAGTATGGTAAATATGGCAAGTATGGTAAATATGGTAACTATGGCAGCTATGGTAACTACTCCTCCAGTCATTATGCAAACAAAAATGATACTTCTGTCAAGCACTAAACAATTTAATCAGGTAGCTTGTTTTATATAAGAATAATTATAACATGACAATAGCATTAGACTTTGACGGAACAATAGTGGAGCACAAGTATCCGGAAATAGGAGAGGAAATCCCCTTTGCCATAGATACGATAAAAAAACTTATTGCCGACCATCATAAAATTATTCTATGGACTGTACGTGAAGGAAAACTCTTGGATGACGCTGTACAATGGTGCAAAGATCGTGGCGTTGAGTTTTATGCGGTGAACAAGGATTATCCAGAAGAAAACGGATCTGCCAGTAATAAGTACTTCTCACGGAAAATAAAGGCTGAAGTGTTCATTGATGATTGTAATGTGGGAGGCCTTCCCGACTGGGGTACTATCTACATGATGATTAACGAACATAAGACCCTTTATGATATTTATAGGGAGCGAAGCGGCAACCTTTCATATCAGGATCAAGTAGGAAAAAAGAAAAAGCATTGGTGGCAATTTTGATTTTAAATAATGATGAAAATATGTGAAAAATGTGCATTAACCGCATTAGCTTGTGTTATTTCATTAGCGTCATTTGCGCAAACAGACAGTGATACCAATACTGATAATAGCTCTCACGTGAAAGCATTCAGGCACTTGGATTTGGCTGTTACGGCTGGAACTACGGGTATAGGTATCGACTTAGCCACACCTATTTGCAAGGAAGTGCAAATCAGGGCTGGTTTTTCATTCATGCCCCATATCTCCACAAAATTGCATTTCGGCATAGAAAGCGGTAAATTCGATGAGAATGGCAACTGGGTAAGTACGAATTTGGATAACATGATAGATAGATTGGAATCATTGACAGGTTATCGAGTTGACAAAACCATTGATATGATTGGAATACCCACATTCTACAATTTCAACTTATTAGTTGACGTATTTCCCTTCCATAACAAGCATTGGCACTTCTCCGGAGGTTTTTACCTCGGTCCAGCTAAAATTGCCAAAGCTTACAACACTACGGCAGATATGCCTACCCTTTTGGCAGTAAGCATTTACAATAACATTTATGATAAGATTATAAATGACGAACCTATCATGTCTGACTATTATTTAGATCCAGATATAGGTGACAAGATTTTGGAATACGGACGCATGGGAATACACATGGGTGACTATCAAGACGGTAAACCTTACTTCATGGTCCCTGGTGATAACAGTATGGTAAAAGCAAAGATAAAGGCCAACAACTTCAAGCCTTACATAGGCTTCGGATATGGAGGAAGGTTAATACCTAATGTTGACAGATATAATATTTCTTTTGATTGTGGCGCTTTGTTCTGGGGTGGTACACCTGAAATAATAACCCACGATGGTACAAACTTGGCAAAGGAAGTTGTAAATATCAGAGGAAAAGTAGGTGACTATGTTGATGTAATAACTAAATTCAAAATATATCCCGTTATTAACTTGCGAATATCTTGCAGATTATTCTGATAGCGATAGAATATAGAGAGATAGAGAGATAGCATAAAAAACCAGCCAATAGGCTGGTTTTTTATCTTTTGTTCAATTAACGTACAACAACCTTATTGCCACCTACTATATACATTCCAGCTGCAACACCTGCTGGCAAAGAATTGTCTTCGCTTATCTTTAATCCTGTCAGAGTATATACTCCTTTCTTGGCTTTCTGACTTGTAGCCGTAACTTTTATATCCTCTATACCATCATCATTACCATCTTCTACATTACCATCTTCTACATTTCCATCATCCACATTACCATCATCATTACCATCACCTATATTGCCATCATCATTACCATCACCGATATTGCCATCGTCATTACCATCACCGATATTGCCATCATCATTACCATCACCTATATTGCCATCATCATTACCATCACCTATATTGCCATCATCATTACCATCACCTATATTGCCATCATCATTACCATCACCGATATTGC
>JAJPYV010000107.1:0-5116 GCA_021204735.1 Prevotella sp. | reverse complement strand
TCATTACCATCACCGATATTGCCATCGTCATTACCATCACCTACATTACCATCATCAATAACTTTATGTTCTTCCATAAGTTGATCATACTCTTCATCGGTAACTAAATGCAACTCGCTTGCTGTGCCTTCTGGAACATTAAGATAGGCAGTATTTGCAGGAATGTATGGCAAGTCATCAACGCTCGCAGTAACAAAACCTATGCTTCCTGTAGATGTAATACCAAGCACACGCATCGTTGAAGGATTATAATCTACAACATTATGATGAGTAGTTCTTTCAGTATTGCAGAAATAAACACCAGACAATAAACTTTCAGAAATTGATACTGAAGAACTTGATAGCAGGTTTAGTTTGTTGTTTGTTGGTTCTGTAGAAGAGCACTTTACTATCATTGGCGTGGCTGCTGGTTTCATTTCATCTGTTATTTCCTTCCATACAGCTAATCCATATCCATCTTCTGCTGTTCCTACCTTATCTATATAATATGCAGTCATTCCATCAGATGCAAAACTGAATGGAAACGAAGCATAAAATGATAGATAATAGCCATCATCAACTGTATATTCTGGCGTCAGGCCAAAGTAACTATTCTCATCAGAAGCGTCCACAGGAAGAATATTCCAATTTGAAATGTAATCTGTCTTACTACTTGTACCCCATGTGTTTAAATAACCAGGATTATAAACATCATCTTCATCAGCCAAATATTTCGTCATTCCACTTTTAGTGGCGTATGCCTTATATGTCCCATCACCATTTTCATGCAGTTTAAGATATACACCAACAATGCTATAAGTGTCCGTGCCCTGTGAATATAATCTATATTCATTAGCCGTCCCATTCTTTTCAGCATAAATTATGGAACCAGGATTTGAAACTACCGCATCATAACCTTCGTATGAACGGAGAGCACCTAAATCCGCATCTGTCGTGGAAAAATTTATGCTTCCCTTGTCATCTATTACCACAATATAACGCTCTGTCTTGACATTCTGCACACGATAATATCCATCGCCTGTGTATTGAGCAAAGGCTGTTAATACAGATGCCAAAAACAAAAATAGTAAAGTTTTTCTCATAAACAATTATATATAATTAAAAAAAGAAACCTACCTTTCCCTTAATTTAAGAATATCATTCAAAGAGAAAGGTAGGATAATTAAATTTATATATCTTATAAGCCTATAGTTACATGCTTATTTAGCTATACAGATACTTACACGGTTCTGAGTATCAACATCGAAAGGCTGCTCAGTGTCACCCTTAGCTGATGAGAAAATACGTGATGAAGAGATACCATAATCATTAATCAAACTGTCTACAACAGCCTGTGCACGCTTTTCAGAGAGTGCCTGATTAATCTTTTCATTACCTGTACCTTTGTCTGCATAACCAGTTACCTGTACTGTTGCCTCTGGATACTTCTTCAAATATTCTGCAACTTCCTTAACCTTTGCTGCCTCAGTGCCTACAATGTGAGTAGCGTTGATTGTGAAGAATATATCACGACGCAATGGCTCAACCTTCTCTACTACTGGAGGTGCTGGAGGAGCTGGCTTCTCAACAACCTTCTCAACTACACGCTCAACAACCTTCTCTGGAGGAGCTGGAGGAGTAATCTTCTTTGTAGTGTATGTCTTGCCAAGATTAATCTTAACACCTACGAGTGCATTGATATACCAGTCAGCGTTACCAGCTTTCTTTGAGTTATAGTGATCGTTCAACACGTTTGCAGAAGCCTCAAGACCCAAAGTAACAGCATCACAAATACGGAAATCAGCCATAACACCTACACGACCGGCAAGACGTACTTTCGTTCCGTCCCACAAATAAGAGAGATCTTGTGTCGCACCACTATAATAGGTAGTGTTAATGTATTCAGCAGCGTTTGCAGCCTCATCATTACCCCAACCAATGTTCATACCGATACCACCAAATACACTGAATTCAAATACTCTCTTTGGATTGAAACCGCAGAAAAGATTGGAAACGTTTACTGTAGCGTCAAGCATAGGAGCTACATAGTTCCATCTCCATTTCTTTATTGTATTATCCATTTCCCAGCCTGCCCTGCTGCTCCATGCGTTAACAGAAAGACGAAGACCAATAGTAGGATTAAACTGATAACCAGCTCCAATCTGAGCGTTGTATGAAACCAACTTACCAAAACTCAACTCACCTACAGTGTACTGGGCACCCAATGGCTGCACCTGAAGATACCAGTGAGGGTTAAACACGTACTCTGTCTTTTCCTCTGGCTGAGCGGCTGCACCAAGGCATCCCATAACCAGCAAGCATGACAAAATTATTTTCTTGATTTTCATAATCACTGTTTATTTTTTATTTTTCTTTTTATTTCCTTTTATTGTCTGTCAGGCGGAACAACCTGCGGATGTTTCCGCCTGACAGTTTTTTATACTCACACTAAATAGAACTAAGCTGTTTTTATTATCAGTTTGCAACCTCTACATAATATTTCTCAGCAACAACCTTACTCTGATAGTCAACAGCAGTATAAACTATCTCATAGATATAACCTGCCTTGAGATTTGACAGAGTAACATATCTTGTGTTTCCATCAAGAACTTCTGCTATTCCATCACTTCCGTTTGCTGCGTTAAGAGCACTGAGACAACCACTGTCACCACCCTGTGCACTTATATTAACATCAGATGCGCTATATACGTTAGTAACACCTACAACTTTCTTATAAGCAGGAGCTAAAATTTCTGCCGTGAATGATGTCGGTATAAGAACGATATCATTGCCACTTGAAAGGAGAGTTGGCTTCAACTGAATCTGGCTCAGCTGTTTATATCCGTCAGTTGTATTAACAAGTACTATTGGCTGAACAAGCTTGTTTGCATTATTGAGATAAGACATAAGTTTATTATTTATCTTATCAATATAAGACATAATCTTCGACTCAAGGTCATCGAGTGATGTTGATATATCATTAATTGCTTCAAGTTCGGAAAGAATATCATTAACTGAATCCAAATAACTGTTGATTTCATCAATTACACCATTGATTTCACCATACTCTTGCTCTAAGAACTCTGTAAGATCAACAGGTATTTCAACATATCCATTTATTACTGTAGCTGAGCCAACCACATTACCATCCGTATCGTAAACTAGAATTGTGTCATTAAACACTTCTCCTTCTTCTATTTTAACTATTACAGTTGTCTTTACAGAACCATCTTCTTTCAATTCAATAGAGTCAATCTTGCTGAAAGTATAAGAATCAATATCAACTGTAGGTATCATGGATTGTACCTTGTTGAAAAGCTTATTAATATAGTTCTCCAATGTTCCAAGACCTGGGAAGTTTGAATAGTTAGCCTCTCTCATGAATTCGTATGACAATGGATGGATTGCTGTTGCAGCAATGTTATAATTTGACAATGTCTTGTGTGAAACGCCATTTGCATCTGTCCATGAAGCGCAGACACCATTAGCATCAAGAACATCAGTACAGTTAGTGTAAAGAGTTGACAATAAACTTGTAACATTGAGTCCGCTACTACCCTTAGATGTTACATAATTCTTCACGTCGGAAATTACGCCCTTAAGGTCACTAATAGAAACTCTTGGAGTTACGTTTGCAAGATCACCCTCTGTAACAGTGGCTGTTGTTTCATAAAAACCATTATCAGTACTTCTTGTGTAGCCAAAGCCCAACTTCTTATTAGAAGGAACAAGACCGTCAAGTGTTACACCGGAAGCCTCACCAAGGCTATTCTCAAGTGTGAAGTTTACACCAGTATAGTCAACTGTATTCGGGTTAACTGTTAAATACAATGTACCTGCATTACCTTGACCAAGAAGAAGCGTACCTGCAATTTCCTCACCTTGATTAGAGAGACCTAACATTTCGATGTCTTGCTCTGTCAAAAATGCATCCTCTTCACTAACATAATAAGCTTGTCTTGCTGTTGGGAAAGTGAAATCATATTCTGAAGTTCCATAGTAAGCAGCGAGAACATTGCTCTGAATACCTACAGGTAATGACAATGTTCCGAATACTGGGTTATCAGAGCCCTGAATTACGATGCTTGTCACAAGCTGGTTCAAACAGCTTTCCAGATTGTTAAGCTGAAGAGCTTGTCCACTCAAAGTTTTCTCAAGCGTGCTGATTCTTGTCTCATAGCCTTCCAACGCTGTTGTAATTTTTTCTATCACTTCAGAATAGTCAGTGTCTGAACTTCTATTACCATCCAAAAGTTCATTGATTACGGTCCAGATTTCACTGTATGCCTCTTCAGCATCAGCTTTCTGCTGTGCAAGCTCATCCTTTAAAGAAGAAACACTGTCTCCAAGATTTTCAATAAGAGTAGTATTTGCCTCTGCCACAGACTTAGCAGTAGCTACATCCTCTACAATCTGCGTAATTGAGCTGCCACAATTCTGATATTCTTTGATGAAATCCATCAAAGCATCTTGCATAGCTACATAGTTGTCTGCATCGCCAGCATATTGTATCAACTGATTGTAAACACTCCACATACCAGCAATATCGTAAGCTTCCAATTCATTCTGTATTTCTGCAACATCACCCTGGAGGCCTGCAACATCACCCTGAAGGCCTGCAATTTGACCATCAATAGTTGCTATAGAAGCCTGGATTGCAGTAATAGTACTTGTGAGAGTTTGCTCTGCTGCTGTCAAAGCATTGCTCAAACCATCAATCTGAGTACCTTGAGCATCCTGTTGAGCCTGAAGAGCATTCTGCTGAGTCTGAAGAGCTTCTTGCTGAGCCTGAAGTGTTGCCAAAGCAGCCTGCAATGCAGTAGTCTGCGCATTCAACTGTCCCTGCATATCGGAATACATGTCCTCATCATAATCCTTACAAGAAACAGTCGTTCCCACAACAGCAGTAAACATAACCGCCATCAGGAAAAAATTAACAATTTTCTTTTTCATTGAGCGTAAAATTTAAATTTAAATATAATTATTTGATAATTCTCATTTTTATGCCAGCTTATCGCCTATTTTTCTTGTACTTTTACAAAATACGAAATTTCAGTACAAAAGTATATATATTTTTCATAACAGCAAAAAAATTCTATGTTTTTTTGCTTATTGTAACTCATTATATCATTTATTG
>JAJPYV010000146.1 GCA_021204735.1 Prevotella sp. | reverse complement strand
ATGCATACCAATATAATTAATGTGTGTACATTTTCAATATGGCAAAACTTGAAAAGGATTTTAATAATCAATATATAAAGGTTTTAATTTTCAATACATAAAAAGAAATTGTTATGAAAAGTAAGGGAAAAGATGTGAAGTTGGTGGTAAGACCAATAATCGGATGCCTGACACATACTCATTTTTGGGAGGGTCCATGCCGTGCAGGTTACAAGAAAGACATGACACCAGAAGCTGAAAAAGCTGCGGCAGACAAAGCATTTGAGGATGCGAAAAAGGTATTGGAAGGAGCGACATCAGAGATAACGCTATTGGAAGCAGTTGATGCCCGTTACAATGAGACATTTGTAGTTCCCCAAGACGTATATGCCCAAATAGAGGAGCGGATTGACGAGGTGGATTTCTTCCTTTGCATGAACTGGCGCATTCCGAAATTGGAGAGATACCGCAAGCCAGTAGTAATATTGCAGAATGGAAACGAAGGCATTGACTTTGCAGCATACTGCCGTTCGATAGGATTAGAGGCATACGTGGCAATGGACATACAAGACCTGAACGAGATAGCCCATTGTTTGTGGGTAAGGAAAGCAGTGGCAGCCACGAGAGCATTGGTACTTACGACGGGCAACACGCCACCGTTCGGCATGCAGAGTTTGATACGTGATCCGGAAATAATCCGTCAGCGTTATGGCATGGAAATAATCAAGTTGCCATTCTACAATATTTTCCCATTCATGGACACTATTACCGATGAGGAGGCACGCCCGATAGCAGAGAAGATACTGAAAGGATCGTTGGAGACAAAAGTCAACAAAGACTGGTTTATCAATGACATAAAATATTATTTGGCAGCGAAGAAGATGATGGACGTGTACGACTGCAACGCATTCTCGACAGCCTGCCACGAGCTGTGTACGTCGGAGATACCACAGCAGCGCAAGTTCACCCCATGCATGTGCCATTCACTGTTGAAAGACGAAGGCATACCGAGCGGATGTGAGGAAGATTTGAATGCCCTGCTTGCAATGACGATTATGCAGTATGCCGCCAACCGTCCAGCATTTATGGGCAACCCAAATCACGAGACAGATGAGATACTGCGCATACACCATGCAGTGCCGGCATTGTGCATGAACGGTTATGGAAAGAAGCCATTGCAATACAAGTTGTGGGCATTTACGGGACAAGGATTCGGTGGAAAGCTGCAAGTAGATTTTGTGGAGAACGATGATGAGTTTGTTACACTTGGACGTTTCAATCCAGCAGCCGATACTATCTGCCTGAAAGTAGGTAAGGTGCTGAAATCAGAGTATCAGGAAGTATATTGCAGTCCATATTACTACATACAAATGGACGATGCCCGCACATACATGCACAATTTAGCAGGATTCGGGCATCATCAAGTATTGATTTTTGGTGACTATATGAAAATGCTGAAAGACATCGCAAAAGTGATGCACTTCAACGTATTGGAAGGATAATCCATTATTGGAGACATGATATATCTGAATAATGCCGCAACGACATACCCAAAGCCGCGACCCGTTACAGAAGCGTTGGTCGCGGCTTGGCAATTACCCCCAGAAAGTCCATTCCGCAGTACATCATTTCAGGGAGAGAATGATGTGATGACAGCATGCCGCAAGAACTTGGGGAGGCTGTTTGGAATTTCCGACTACGAGCGGATATATTTCACGAGTGGAGCGACAGACTCCATAAACAGAGTTTTCGGAGGTCTGGACCTGTTGGATTTGCCGATTGTAGTAACTTGTACGGAGCATAACAGTGTACTGAGGCCTTTGTTTAACAATCCCATGTTGTCGAAGAATATGCATATTGTGGACTGTGATGACAAGGGAAGAGTGCTGCCAGAAAGTATTGAAAAAGTATTGGCAAATTGCGATGCATACAAAAGACAGTTTGGCATAGAATATTCAGGACTGATGGTGATGAACCACTGTTCAAACGTTACGGGAGCCGTGCAGGAGGCGGAAAGAGTGGGAGAGATATGCAGGAAACACGGTTTTCTGTTTATTTTAGACGTATCGCAGAGTGCAGGTTGCATACCGATTTCTGTAGACAAATGGGGAGTTGACGTGTTAGCGTTCACCGGTCATAAATCACTATTCGGACCACAGGGCACGGGAGGATATTATGTACGTAGAGGATTGTTTTTCCGTCCGATAATGTTCGGCGGAACAGGTGTGGACAGTAACAGACTTGTGTATAGCGGAGAGGATTTCGAGTACGAGGTAGGGACACAGAATATCGTGGGAATTACGGGCTTGAACGCTGGAGTAAGGTATGTGTTGGATAGGGGCGTGGAGAACATAGAACGTGAAGAACAGGAGAAAATTACGTATTTGTATGAGGAGATGTCGAAAATTCAGGATATCGTTGTTTATGGAAATGCAACGGATAATAAAGGTCCGGTGATGAGTTTCAATATAAAGGGAATTCCACCGTCGGATGTGGGGTTCATACTGCAAAACGCATACGATATTACCGTGAGAACAGGATTACATTGCAGTCCGCTTATACATAGAGCAATTCATTCAAAAGGAGGAACGGTTAGGGTCAGTATTTCGGACCTCAGTTCATGGGAAGACGTGAAGGAATTATTGAGAGCGATAAGTAAAATTAAAAATTAAAAGTTCATTCTTGCTTGGGACAATTTTTAATTTGCCACGCATTGGTTTTTAATTTCCGCTTCGCGGGGCTTTTTCTGTTGGTTTGCGTTTTTGTGCTTTAACGGTGTCGGGGGCGGTGAGGATGGTATCGTTATCCGTGTTTCCCATCTTGTTCTTCTCGAACGAGCCTTTGGAGTTGTCTATAATATAATGTGTCATGTTCTCATCACTAAGGAAATAAGTTCCTTCCATTTCCCTGTCAGGCGTGATAAGGTGTGAGAACTTATAGCTATAAAGTTCATGTCTATTCTCGTCCCAATATAATTCCTCACTTGCAAACCGCAAGCCCTCAACGTTGCGCACACGTACCCTGCCGCGCAGATGCCACAATTTCTTCACGTCATAGTAATATGCCGTATCACTCTGGATGTAAGCCTGAACATGGAATTTCTCGTCAAACTGTTCAAGAAATAATCCTTTCTCGAAAATCCACCTTGACGGGTCTTTAGCCTGATTCACCTCCCAACTCTCAGCCACCATGCGGTATTTAATCATTCCAGAGTCAGAAATAAGAGTGTTGACACCGTATGATTTCATCATCGAGGCAGAATCACGCGGATTGACAGCCGGTGCAATATGCTCTTTCGCCTGTTGACAGGCAGAGAACATCAGCAAGAAAAGTGATATGTAAACAAGACTCCTCACGAGGAACGGGGTTTAAAAGAATTCAGATTATTCAAACTTCCATTTCATGAACCAACGCTCATTGAACGTGATGCCTACGTTTATGCGGAACGTGTTCTCAGTAAGCATGTTATTAGCTGAAGCATGTACCCACTGTCCTGAAATGTTAAGAATCGACTTGTTATTATAGGCATTGACAATAGGAATACCAAAACCTGCACTGATACTGAACTCACTCGGTCCGTCGTAACCGTTGACCTTATAATATGGCGTTACGTACGAAGCACCAAGACGGACATGAACCCTATCAAGAAACTTTCTACCGTACTCATTGTTACAGAATTCTCCACCTACCGTGAACTTATAGCGGTCTTTATAATAATTATCGCTCAATTCGTAAGATGGCACATCGTTGACTACGTTATATATAGGAAACTTAACGCTTCCCCACTTCTGGTAGTTGAAATCAGCACCCACCTTCCACCTGTCTTTATATATCCATACAAGACCAGCTCCGATGGTTGTAGGGATCTCATATCCATTCTTAACGGAGAAAGAAGTAGTGTCAGCCACACTCGTGGATGGATTGTTGGAGATAACCAAGCATTCAGGGTTTGTTGCCAATTTATGTCCCAATCCGTATGTCAAGCCGATGGTAACGTTATTTTTCTTGTTCAAGTTAAGAGAATACTGCAAACCGAAATCTAATTTATAGTTGTGTGTTTCTGATTTGTAATATTTTGAAAGTGTGTTCACGTAACTATCACTATAACTGTTTATTACAGAACGAGTGATGTCTCCCCACAAATAACCGATATTAGCACCTATTGAAAAGCCCTTGAACGGTTCCCAACCAGCACCTAAAAATAACTCATGGATACCGCCGGAGCCAGAATAAGTGTTTGTGTAAGTAGTGCTGCGAGTGTCATCCAAGTAATCAGATATGGCATAGTTGTAACCTACATTGGTGAAAGGAAGAACACCAAAACTGACACCGACATGCTTGAATGCCCGAAAACCCGCAACAACGTATTCAAAGTCGCCGTTCCTCGCATTGATTTTCTTATTACCCTCGTGGAAGTTTGTCAACTGTGCGGACAGACCTACATCAAAAATGAATGTTATTGAGTCAATAGAAGAATAAGAAGCTGGGTTCAAGTAGTTCACCTGGTTGTGTTCCCTGAAACCCAATGCCAAACCGTTCATGCCTCGGTTGAAACCGCTCGACTGGTCTGTCAGTTGCCCTAAACCATATTGACTGTAAGGGGAGTTTGTGCCACTTTGCGCAAATGCGGAAGTTACAAAAACTAACATCAAAGTTGCAACAAAAACTTTTCTGTAAAAACTCATTTTCAATTAGATGTTTGGTAATGCCCGATTATTTCAGGTAAAATATTTTGCAAAGGTGGGCATTTTTTCTGAGAAATGCAAATACTATTTAATAACAACATTTAAATTAACCAAAAGCATAGACAAATTTCCGCAATTAACTTTTAATTATATCACGCAACAATACATCAATAGACTCATCATGCATTGCCACACGGAAGAAATCATTTCCTATAATGCCCTTTATGATAAAGTTGTGCGATTCAATCTTGAAGAACGGTTTCTTCAAATTCTCCATAAGGAGCAGAGAACCCAATGGTTTCAGAGACAGCACAAAATTCTTGTCAATATGTCCGTCAAGGTGATAATCAAATGCCATCCAACCTGCCTCCACGCAAGGTTCAACCGATTTGGTTCTCTCTATTATCTTCATATATTATATATCCAACTTGTAAGCAAAAGACCACGCAAGCAACCTCAAGCAAAATATGCAAGCAAACACGCAAGCGATAGTGAATTTTTAATTTTTAATTTTTAATTCTTAATTTGAGAATTTTCTCCGAAAATTCTCATTACCATCCAAACGCTTCCTTGCCATCGAGCCATAAGCCTTGGACACGCATTACCTGTTCAATGATGTCACGCCCGCAACCGTAGCCGCCACAAAGATGACTGATATACTTGCTGATTTTCTTGATGTCAGAACAAGCGTCGATAGGGCAGCAAGGGCAACCGCAACTGCTCATAACTTCATAATCGGGAACGTCGTCACCCATGAAAATCACCTCCTCATCTTTCAGATTATATTTGGCAAGGAACTCATCGTAAGTTTTTTTCTTCATGGAGCAACCCATGTAAATATCCTCAACACCTAAATGTTCATAACGGAGACGGACGCTCTCGGTAAAACCACCTGTCATAATCGCAATGCGCAATCCCTTTTTCACAGCCAACTGGATAGCATAGCCATCCTTGATATTCACCGTGCGCATGGGTTCTCCTGACGGATGTAAAGGAATTGTCACCGCACTCAATACGCCATCAACATCAAAAATGATGGCCTTTATCTTTTTCAAATCATAATTAATCATTTTCTTTTTTGTTTTCAGTCATTTGGTGAATATCCTTGCTCATAAGCATGTATATTTTCTGAAAATCGGCATTGTCGGCAAGCAGATTCATCTGACTA
>JAJPYV010000188.1 GCA_021204735.1 Prevotella sp. | reverse complement strand
GTCCGACTGTTTGTCCCAATTTATAGACCATCCCTCTTTCAGGAGTATCAGTTGGCCCAAGGAAGCGGGGAAAGACCGCCTTACCGGAGAATGGACAAACTTGAAATATATAACCGGAATGAAATCGCTTCTGAAATGCCTGATAATACGGCTTGGCCTGTATACCATGTAAAAATAGCACTATTTATGATTATTTTTTCAGTATAAACGAGTTAAGTATGAGCGAATTATTCTATACCTCAGAGCAGAATCACCTGCTATTGATAGCGCTGTTGAAAGAATATGGTATCAAGAAAGTTGTGGTATCTCCCGGGGCTACCAACATAACCTTTGTCGGAAGCATCCAACATGACACTTTCTTTGAAATGTATTCATGCATAGATGAGAGGTCGGCAGCTTACATGGCATGCGGTCTTTCCGAAGAATCAGGGGAACCGGTAATTATAAGCTGTACGGGAGCAACTTCCGCAAGGAATTATATGCCTGCACTTACGGAAGCATACTATAGGAAACTTCCCATTGTCGCCATAACCTCTACACAGGACATTTCAAGAGTTGGCCATTTAAATGCGCAGGTAACTGACCGGAGTAATCCACCTTTGGACGTTACCGTTAAAAGCGTCCATCTTCAGACAGTCAAAGACGGAACGGACAAATGGGATTGCTATATCAAAATCAACAAGGCTCTGCAAGCATTGACTAAACATGGAGGTGGTCCTGTGCATATCAACCTGACGACAACTTATAGCTTTGATTACAGCATAAAGCATCTCCCCTCAATTAAAAAAATCAATTATTATACTCAGAGCGACCGATTCCCCGATATGCCTCAAGGACGCATCGCCGTCTTTGTCGGGGCCCATCACAGGTGGAGTGATAATGATATGCATATAATTGATACTTTTTGCGCCCAATACGATGCTGTCGTATTGTGTGACCATACAAGCAACTTTAAAGGTAAATATAGGGTACTCTCTTCCTTGGCTGGATTGCAGAAAAGCAGGCATATCGATTTGTTGGATATAGATCTACTTATCCACATCGGTGAAATGTCCGGAGGATATGAGGCTTTTTCATTTAAAGCCAAAGAAGTTTGGAGAGTCAACGAGGACGGCGAGATAAGGGACCAGTTTAAACGCCTTACATCCGTATTCGAGATGTCGGAAACAGATTTCTTCAAAAGATACGCTTCAGCCGTCGAAATACCTAAATGCGAGCAAAGGAAAAGTTGGGAGATATTGAACAAAGAATTGCACTCAGCCATTCCCGAACTTCCTTTTTCCAATATATGGATGGCACAATATGCATCCATGTTACTTCCAGACAAATCAGTCGTTTATTTCGGCATACTGAATTCGCTGCGTTCGTGGAATTTCTTCGAAATACCTTCTTCTGTGTCATCATATAGCAATACAGGCGGATTCGGCATAGACGGCATTATGTCCACTATGATTGGCTCGTCCCTATCCTCTCCGAACAGGATCCATTATGCTATATTGGGTGATCTCGCTTTTTTCTATGATATGAACATATTGGGTAATCGCCATGTAGGGAATAACGTTCGAATACTCCTTGTCAACAATGGCAAGGGTATGGAGTTTAGGTTGATAAACCACAACGGGTATATATTCGGTGAAGAAACGGACAAGTATATGGCAGCGGGTGGGCACAATGGGAACCGGTCAAGGTCATTTGTAAAAAATCTTGCGGAGAGTTTGGGCTACCAATATTTTTCGGCAAGCGACAAAGAGCAATTTATCACTGTTTGCAAAAGCTTCTTCAAATCCGAAGCGGCTGACAAGCCGATGATATTCGAGGCTTTTACAGACACCGAGAGCGAGACTTCAGCTTTGAAATTGTTGGAAGATTTAGTGACCGATGCCATGTGCGTACTGAAGAATAAAACAAAGGAGTTGGCTAAATCCACATTGGGAGCCAGCACACAAAAGACTATAAAACGGCTGTTAGGCAAATAAGGCCATATTATGTTAAGCATTTACAATTGTAAATTGCCATGAGAATCAAGCTGGTCACCTTCGCACCCCATCCTAATTTCGGGACTTGTCTTCAATCATACGCATTGAATCATGTCTTACGGAAGATGGGGCATGATGTGGAGTTTATCTATAACGGCAGGGAAAAGAAGCCGCTTACAATTGTACAGCGATTGAAGAAATTGCTGAGACACATCCTTCCCAAATCAATTATCCGCAAATATAAAAAGCGCAAATATCAAACAACAATAAACGTCCCGACAAAGAAGGCTCCAGTTATCCTCGAATTGCCCAACCATCGGCTGCTATACTTGTTAAGCAGGTTGCCGGGATATGAGAAGCTTTACAAGGCATACAAGTGTAAGAACCTGCAATGGAAGAAAGTGTACAAATTCACATTCGAGGACGGCAATTTCAAGATGCGGAGGATATACACGCACAAGCAATACGATGAAGTGTCCACTGAAACAGACCTATTTATTACTGGCAGCGACCAAATCTGGAACCCATATTGCGGCGGCTTCAACCCCATGATGTTCGTGGAATTCGGGAGTGACAAGAAACGGATAGCCTACTCTTCAAGCATTTCCCAGCCCGAATTGCCCGAACTTGTAAAAGAACGCATGAAGCGAGATCTCCTCAAGTTCAGCCATATCGGTGTACGCGAACAACGCTCGGTAGAATTGCTGAATGAACTGATGGGGCGCACGGATGTAAGGCTCGTCGTTGACCCCACTTATCTCTTGTCGGTTGAGGAGTGGACAGCATTCAGTAATATGGCGGCCTTGGAGTTACCGCTTCCCGAACGGTATATATTCTGTTATTTCGTCGGTGGCCAACACAGGGATATTTATGAACAAATGGTACAAGACGCCAAAAGATTTACCGGAATAGAGGATGTAATCACGTTGGAGTGTTACAACCGTCCCTTGAACTATGGCGGCGGCCGACTGTATAAAGACGGCGGTCCATACGAATGGGTATATCTTCTCCAGCATTCATCATACGTCTGCATGGATTCCTTCCATGCCACCGTGTTCGCCTTGAAATTCAAGAAGGATTTCGTGCATGCCCTGAAAAACATCGATTCTGAAACAGGATCACAAAACACACGCATGTACGATATTATTGGTAGATACGGATTAAGATATAAGATATATGTCTCCCATGAAAAGATGGATTGGCACCAACCGGTGGATTATTCTACAGTTACGCCCATTTTGGATGCAGAAATAAAAGAATCGATGAAGTTTTTGAAATACGAAATAGAAAACTGATAAAAGGGATGGATTCAAAGATAGTTAAGAAAGAACGCATCTTATGGATGGATATACTGAATATTGTCGCCACATTGGGAGTGATTCTTTTGCATTGCTCCAATGGTCCGGTGCATAATTGGGATGGGATATTTAATATGTCATACATATTTGGGATGTTTACCCATACAATTGTATTGTGGCCGGTCTGTATATTCCTTATGCTGAGTGGTTGCAATCTAATAGATTACAATAATAGCCATGGGGGGGGGTGGAAAAGCTTTTATATCAGGAGATTTCGCAGGATTGGAGTTCCTTTTTTAGCATGGAGTCTCTTTTATGCCGTAATCTTTATTATAACTCATTTGGATGAACCCCTAAGATGGCAGGAATATATTACAATGTTTATAAACGGGAAATTCAACGGTCACATGTGGTTTTTTGTTTCACTTTTCGCTTTTTATCTGACGATTCCCTTCTTGAGTGTCTTTTTCAAGCATGCTCCCAATGGAACAATCAAGTGGTTGGTTTATTTTTCCTTTTTATTCAATTCTTTGTTACCTTTCATTTTCGGGTTGTTCGGGATAGATTATTTCAACGGTACGGTTTACTATGGTGGAAACATTTTCCCGTTGGGAACCAATTTATTGATATATGGTTGCATGGGTTATATCCTCATTAAGACTAAAGTATTTACAAATACAAGGCTTTATTACAGGCTGGCTATTTTGTCCGCCATCCTGCATTTCACGGGCATGATAATAGTCATGAATGTGATTAATGGTTCCGAGAGGGCGTTCAATTATACTTCTCCTACTTGTTTCTTTATGTCCATAGCTGTTTTTTTATGGTTTAAGAATCAGGATTGGCACATAATTATTAGTAGGCTCCATCTTACACCTGAGTTGTTTCACAAACTAAGTTCATGCTCTTTTGGGATATATTTACTACATGGATTTGTGCTTTCATTCATTAGACATTTTGGTTTCGGCTTAGATAATCGCTATTTTGGCTTCTTGATTATATATGTAATTACACTCGTTTGTATTCTTATAATGAAGAGAATGTCGGTAATAAGAGATATTGTACCTTAACATAAACAGCTTAAATATAAAACATGCGCACTATGAGTATAAGCGATAGAATAAATATAGTGTTGGAATATACATCGGCACTTTGCATTATTCTGGAATTTAATACACCATATACAGTTTTCCCGATAGTTAAAAGAACTATACAACTAATGCCTATAGTCCTTTTATTGATCTTGATATTGAAGTCACATTATTCGATCAATAAAAAAATAAACGGTCAAGTATTCATATATTGGATAGGTGCATTATTCCCTATGTTTCTAGTGAAAGATGATGCATTTTTAACTTATATCAGAATTTATGTAATAATGTTGCCGTTATTCTGGATATATCTTTACTTAAGAAAGAAAATGAGTACATCAGTTTATCTTTCAATATTTCTACGATATTCCAACTTAATGGTTGCATTGGCTGTGATATCTCTTGTTATGTGGTTCTTATGTTCAATCATACATGTCATACCATCTACTGGCAGAATGCCATACGAATGGGCTCCCAATAAGTTTTTTATCCCTTCATATTTCGGGATCTATTTTGAGACACAATCAGTAGCCCCGTTGGGTACAACGATTTGGCGTAATACAGGCATTTTCAATGAAGGTCCTATGTATAATATGGCGTTATGTGTAGCACTAATTATTGAATGTTTCATCCGGCCAATAAAATCGAAAAAAAAAATTTGCATCTTGGCTACAACAGTTTTCACAACCTTAACAACAACCGGTCAATTTTTTTTGTTATTATTGGCCGGTTGGTTCCTTTATAAGAAAATAATCTACAAACACCGCGCTTTTTTCGTTTTATTGCTTCCTTTACTATTATATGGTGGATTCGTAGCGGCATCTGCTGTTATGGAAAATAAAATGGAAACAGGAGGAGGCTCAATAAACGCTCGTAGTAGTGATATTCAACGTTGCATACAAATAGGACTGGAACACCCGATTATCGGTGTGGGATTAACGTCAAGAGAGGGTTTAGGAGTTTTATCGGGAATCGGGAAAAATGCGGGCACCAGCAACTCGTTATTTGCCCTATTTGCCCGTGGCGGCATTTATACTTTAATACTATATATCGGCGTCTTGTTATTAATACCTTTCTATTACTCCCGAAAATATAAAAACAATCGTTGGTTCCTTGCAATGTTCTGCTTTTTCTTGATATTTACTATTACTATCAGCTACTCAAAATATCTCACGCTCCTTTTCATGGCATGGGGACTTTCTAATATAGATATGGTCAAGTGGAAGGATGATGATGAAAAATACTATTCAACCAACGAGTAATCCATTAGTTCTGAGGTGGGAGAAGAACCAAGGTGAAAGCATCAGTCAAAAATATATGTAATCATTGCTGTCCGATAAAAATCAGATGAAACAGAAAAGATGGATCGACGACTGTTTGTATCAGTGGCCGAATCACGTTTTCATATTCCCAAGTTCCCAGTCCGTAAAAGGGAGTTCCGGATCGGGTTCACGAGGACATTCCGATACTTC
>JAJPYV010000040.1 GCA_021204735.1 Prevotella sp. | reverse complement strand
ATTTACATGTAACCAAGCCAACGCAATATGTCGTTGAGATTTGCCACCACCATGAGAATGATAAGAATTGCAAAACCTACATATTCTGCCCTAATCATGAAATTCTCACTTGGTTTGCGACGGGTAATCATCTCATAGAGAAGGAACAAAACATGACCGCCATCAAGTGCTGGTATCGGCAAAATGTTCATAAAGGCAAGGATTATGCTTAGAAATGCCGTCATCCGCCAGAACATCATCCAGTCCCAAGTTGGTGGGAACAGACTACCTATAGAACCGAAACCGCCGAGTGATTTAGCACCGTCGGCTGTGAACACATATTTCAAATCATCAACATATCCCCTCAAAACACCCAAACCATAGTTGATACCGGCAGGGAAACTCGCAAAGAAACTGTAATTCACCGTAATAGGCTCATATAGACCGTTCACGTTCTTGAACATCACACCCATTGTGAGTTCGGGAGTAAGTGTCATACTCACAGTATCTATTTTTTCTGGTGTAGCGGCATGACAGAGTGAAAGGGTTATCGAGCGCACTTTCATACTATCCTTACTTGATTTCGCACCATCGAGCATGTCATGAAGAACACCTATATGATTGTCAAACTCGTTCCAAGAGTCAATAGCTTCACCATTGAATGCGACCAACTTATCGCCCTTCAACATACCGGCTTTCGCAGCAGGACTTTTCGGTAGTACACTGTCTATATCCGCAGGGATAAACGGACGGGCGAAAACTGGGTCTGACTTGAGCATCGTTAGCAAACTCATCTTCTCTGGCATGGTTATCTCAACTTCCTTGCCCTCGCGCAGCACATCCACCGTCTTTGCCTCAGATATAGCACGATACATATCAACATCAAACCTCGTAAAGGTCTTTTCATCCGTTCCGAGAAGTATGTCTCCATCCTTGAAACCTATCTCTTTCGCCTGGTCGTTGAATTTCATACCCAACGTCATGTCCTTAATTGGGATATAGGTGTCTCCCCAATGAAACATAACCATTGAATATATAAACAGTGCAAGTATGAAGTTTACGAGCACACCACCAATCATTATCAACAGTCGTTGCCAGGCGGGTTTTGCACGGAACTCCCACTCTTGCATAGGTTGTTTCATCTGTTCGGTGTCAAACGACTCATCTATCATACCTGCAATCTTGCAGTAACCGCCCAAAGGCAACCACCCTATACCGTATGTAGTCTCACTTTTCTTAGGTTTAAATTCAAAAAGGTGAAACCAGGGATTGAAAAACAAATAAAATTTCTCTACCCTTACACCGAACAATTTCGAAAAAAAGAAGTGTCCAAATTCATGAAGCAACACCAAAATAGAAATTGCAAGCATGAACTGAAGTAGCTTTATCAAAAATATTTCCATATACTGTTTTTCCTTATTCTCTTATTTTAAATTAATAATGTGAAACCCATAATTAATGGGTCTCTTAACTGTTCTCTTTAATTTCCTTGTTGCAGGAGTTCCTCTGCAACCTTTCTCGCCTCTGCATCTGTTGCTATATAAGTATCATAATCAGACACACTGCTGAACGCCACACGGTTCATTGTTTTCTCAATTATCTCACCCATTTGCAGAAAACCGCACCTGTCTTCAAGGAATCCACGATTCACAACCTCGTTGGCAGCATTGACAATACAAGGCATATTACCGCCCTTGCGTATAGCCTCGAAAGCGAGGGCAAGACAACGGAATTTATCCAAGTCTGGTTCAAAGAACTCTAACGGATGCTTGAACAGGTCAAGACGTTCTCCGTTAAGGTGCAGACGGTCGGGATAGGTAAACGCAAGTTGTATAGGAATGCGCATATCTGGTACTCCAAGTTGCCCCTTCACCGAACCATCGCAAAACTGTACCGCACTGTGCAATATGCTCTGTGGGTGAATAAGAACTTGTATCTTGTCTGCTCCTATGCCAAACAACCATTTAGCCTCGATTACTTCAAAACCCTTGTTCATCATCGACGCACTGTCTATCGTAATCTTCGCACCCATGTGCCAAGTGGGATGCCTCAACGCATCTGCCTTTGTTACGGTAGCCAACTGCTCCATAGTGAAATTGCGGAAAGGACCGCCTGAAGCTGTGAGAAGAATTTTCTCAATAGGATTATCACCCTCCCCAATAAGACTTTGGAATATCGCCGAGTGCTCACTGTCCACAGGAATAATCGGAGAGTGATATTCATTTGCCAGGCGACATATCAGTTCGCCTGCCACAACAAGTGTTTCCTTGTTTGCAAGACAAATCTTCTTGTGTGCCTTGATAGCATGAATAGTAGGACTGAGCCCAGCAAAACCCACCATCGCTGTAAGAACCATGTCTATCGGCTCTGCCTCGACAATCTCCTCCAAAGCCTTCTTACCTGCATAAACTTTTATATCTGGTAGGTCGCCAAGCAGGTCTTTCAATTCCTCGTATCTGTTTTCGTCAGCTATCACCACAGCCGCAGGCATAAACCGCCGCGCCTGGTCAGCAAGTTCCTTGACACGACTGTTGGCAGTAAGACAATACACCTCGAACAAGTCGGAATGCTCACTTATCACCTCCAACGCCTGTGTCCCTATAGAACCCGTAGAACCAAGGATAGCTATCTGTTTTTTCATACACTTTAATTATTTATTTCGAGCAGACCTTCTGGTATGTCGACAACAATCTCCCGTTTCTCCACATCAATGGATACAATCAGTTCCTCACTTGCAGGTATCATGACGATATTTTCCTCCGATGTTTCCACATTAAACAGTATATTCGCAGTAGAATCATCTATAGACTTAACCGTACCTACACGAGTATTATTGCCTGCATTAAACAAACTGAACCCAACTGTCGAGTGCAGGGACATTTCATTCTCAATACCGTCGGAAAGACTCCATGGAAAATATACATCACAACCGGTAAGTTCCTGTGCCTGCTCCTTAGTGTCTATATCAACAAACTTTATCAAAGCTGTCTCATTACTCTTGAATCGGTATTCCTCCCAAAAGAAAGGAACGAGAATGCCATTCACAAGCAGTACGAGATATTCTGAATCAGTACGGTCAAACACATCATCTGTAAAAGAGAACGACAGTTCACCTTTCACGCCATGTGGCTTCCCTATCCTACCGATTTTAAAAACATCCTCTTGCTTAATCATTCTTATATATATGTCTCTCAATTTTTGCGCCAAGTGCATTCAACCTCGCCTCTATATTCTCATAACCACGGTCAATCTGAGCAATATTGTCAATACGACTGACACCATTCGCACTCAAAGCTGCAATGAGAAGGGCGATACCGGCACGGATATCAGGACTGCTCATCCGTCCCGCACGCAGACGTACACGACGGTCATGCCCCACGACAACAGCACGATGAGGGTCGCAAAGTATGATATTCGCACCCATATCAATCAGTTTGTCTACAAAAAACAAACGACTCTCGAACATTTTCTGATGAAACAGTACGCTCCCCCTTGCTTGTGTAGCCACAACTATCAAAACTGACAAAAGGTCAGGCGTAAGTCCTGGCCATGGCGCATCAGAGAGAGTCATAATCGACCCATCGACAAACGACTCAATCTGGTAATGTGGCTGGCGAGAAATAACAATATCATCCCCCTCAACCTTTATCTTTACACCAAGACGACGGAAAGCCTTTGGAATAATTCCGAGATTGCGCAGTGACACATCTTTTATACGTATGCCATTACCCACCATGGCTGCCATACCGATAAAAGACCCGACTTCAATCATGTCTGGCATAATCTTGTGGTCTGTACCGTGAAGCATCTTAACACCCACAATAGTGAGCAGGTTGGAAGCAATTCCACTGATTCTCGCACCCATACGATTGAGCATGTGGCACAACTGTTGAATATATGGCTCACACGCAGCATTGTAAATAGTCGTAGTACCTTCCGTAAGAACTGCTGCCATAATGATGTTGGCAGTACCTGTAACTGAAGCCTCGTCAAGCAACATATATGCTCCTCTGAGATTCCTGCCGTTTATCTCATACGTTCCCCTTTCCTCATCGTGAGTGAACTTCGCACCCAAAAACTTAAATCCAAGGAAATGTGTGTCGAGCCGCCTGCGCCCTATCTTGTCACCTCCTGGCTTAGCCACAATAGCCTTACCGAAACGGGCGAGCAACGGACCAATCATAAGAACACTTCCACGGAGGGATGCGCATTTACGTATGAACTCATCACTCTCTAAGTAATTGAGGTCAATATGTTCTGCCTTGAAGGAATATTCATTATGCCCGATCTTAACGACCTGAACGCCGATATCCTTCAACAGGGCTATGATATTGTTCACGTCCAAAATGTCGGGAATATTACTAATCCTCACCTCATCAGGCGTGAGCAGAGAGGCGCAAAACACCTCCAACGCCTCGTTTTTAGCCCCTTGCGGAGAAATCGTACCGCTTAGCGCATGACCGCCTTCAATTACGAATGATTCCATCTATTTCTTTTTTCTCCTCTTTTCAATAGGGTCTCTCATGCTTCCGATATTGAACCTGAAAGTATTAGGATCAAGCTGAATAGCTCCGTCGGTAAACTTCGCAAGGTCGTCTGCAACTTTCTCGTCCTCACTGGATCCGTGACTCCATTGAATCAAGTTACGTTTCATCTGGTTAGCCGTAAGTCTTGCCAACTCATCCCTCTGCGAACCTGGAGGCATCTTTTTCAATTGGTCGAACAACTCAAAAACCATGCTCCCATAATGCTTAATTGGATTCTTCTGTTTTGGATAATCCAAAGGTTCTGGTTTCTGAGAAATTTTCTTTGCCTCACTAATGTCAACAGGATAGTCGATATCAAGTTTAAAATCACTTATTATAGCCAAATGATCCCATAACTTCTGCTTATAATCAACGCCTTCCTTAGTCTGGGGGAACATCCGTTCCATAATGCTGACAATAGTCTCTGCACATCGCTGCCTTTCTGCCTTAGTGGGCAATGAAACAGCATAGTCGACCATTTTCTGCACCTCTCTGCCATATTCTGGCAGTACCAAGTGTGTACGTTGGGTATTATAATCCAATCCTTCGATATTCATATTCTAATTAGGTTTATCATTTTGCGCAAAACATATAGAGTTTACGCATTAATTCACTCTCTCACTCATAACAATTTTTTCGCAGGCTTTGCCACGAAGTCTTTCAGATAGAACGGCACGAAATATGCCACGTCCTCATATATCTCCTCAGCAATGCGCTTCTCTGCCAATGGGAACATATACTTCGCAAGCGGTTCTATGTCCTTGAGAATTATTGCATTTGGGTGATTGAGGGCAGCAGCGCACTTGCTCGCTCCATTACCAAAGAAACATACCTTTCCCTTGTCGAGATATTCACGGTAGGATGTCTCATCCACGATATCTGCCTGTATCTGCCTGACCTTCTTCAAAGACCTATCGTAAATCGCAGCATACACTTCCATGCGTCGGGCATCAATCATAGGGCACAGCAATGTACCGTCTTCAAGCTCATGCTCCAACAGCACTGGTACTGATAGCACCTCAAGCGTGGGAACAGAGATTAGTTTGATATCTCTTCCATAGCACATTCCCTTAGCCATTGAAGCCCCTACACGAAGCCCTGTATATGAGCCTGGACCGCCACTCACTGCCACTGCATCAACGGGAATTGCATGACTGTCAGCGAAAGAAACCGCCTCTTGAACGAATGTACCGAGCCTTTCTGCATGATTGTATCCACTCCTGTCCTCACGGTTGAAGATGCAACAGCCTTCCTGACTGACAGCCACAGAACAAACATTAGTACTGGTCTCAATATTCAATATACACGACATCGCAACTATTAATTTAAATAACGTGCAAAAATAATCTTTTTTCGCAATAAATGTGTACTTTT
>JAJPYV010000414.1 GCA_021204735.1 Prevotella sp. | reverse complement strand
AAATTATTTGCACATTAATTGTATTGCTGACTGTCAATACTTATTTGTCAGCACAAACAGTAATAGCTGGTGACAGTACTGTTACCATGCAAGACTTACGCAACGAAAACCTTCCTCTTATCGTGATAAATACTGTTGACGGGGAGGAACCGTCGTTTGACATCGCATATTCACCCGAAGAAGGTATCGGAAACTCTATTACCAACGTGACAAAAGTTCATAGCAGAATTTATATAATACTTGGAAATGATACCTTATACGATTCTGGTGATTACGAGAAAGACAAAAGCGGCATGACAATTAAAGTAAGAGGTAATTCCGGTGCAATTACAGCTCTTAAAAAATCATATA
The DNA here is from genome assembly GCA_021204735.1 of Prevotella sp. GTDB lineage: Bacteria > Bacteroidota > Bacteroidia > Bacteroidales > Bacteroidaceae > Prevotella. The sequence goes on along the minus strand of JAJPYV010000414.1, from coordinate 5,598 downwards.
AGATGAAACTACAGAAAAAGGCGGATCTGCTTTGCCGCGACAATGATTCTATTTATAAAGACAAGGAATGGATATTAAATGCGGATGAGGAAAATCTGACAAATTCAATGACTGGCCTCACAGCCTCTAATGTTATGAATTATGCGTGGACTCCTGCCTTTGAATATGCCAATCTTGTTATGAATGATACATATCGCGGAATTTATATGCTCATCGAGTCGGTCAAAAGGGATTCCAAATGCCGTATCAACGTTGATAAGGACACCGGATATATCCTGCAATATGACCCGTATTATTGGACTGAGGATCTCTGTTTTGACAGTTCACTGGCCTACAAATACACATTCAAATATCCTGACTCGGAAGATGTAACCGAAGAACAGTTGGAATATATACGCAATGCTGTCAACGTCATGGAGACATCTTTGGACAACGAGACATATCCTGAATACATTGATGTAAATACATTCGCATCCTGGTGTCTTACACATGACTTGCTCGGAACATCTGATGATATTGGCTCAAATATGTTCCTTTCAAAATACGATGATACTGACACTACCAAATTCAAGATGGAAACACCGTGGGATTTCGACTCGATAGAAGAAATTCCTGATGATTGGGCTAATATACACAACTCCACAGACTTCTATTTTAGCAAACTGTTCAACAACTCAAATACTGAATTTTCTGACGAATATATACGGATTTGGAAAGAAAAGGGTGATTCTGTGGTTGAAAAAATCATAGAGAAGTTGGATAGCATTGAATATTCAGGCATTGTCCCGGCTCTCGACTATTACAGCTCATTGGACAAGAAAATTGATTACTTGGATTACGATTCTGTTGTCGTACAGATTGAAGCTCATAAGCAGTGGTTCAAGGATAGAAAGGTATGGCTTGATAATGCAATTGCGGTGTTGAATGGCGAAACAGGTATTCAGGCAGTGCCTTACAGCTATCCTGACAGCAATGCAATTTACGACTTACAAGGTCGCAGGATTATAAATCCTGCCCGTGGTGTCTATATCCGAAACGGCAAAAAATATATCTTGAAGTAATATTCACATTAAAAATGAAAAAATGTATCTACACATTAATTTGCTTTATCGCTGCAAATACTTGTTCATATTCACAGACAATAATTGCAGGTGACAGTACATTATACTATCAAGACTTATTTAATGAGAATTTACCTCTTATCGTAATCAATACGGTCGATGAAGAAGAACCAACCTTTGACTACGTAGAAACCCCTGAAGGAAATATTGGGTCTGCTATCTCTAATGCGACTAAAGTGCCAGGACAAATGTATATTATTCTTGGTAACGACACTCTTTATGATAGTGGTGTTTATGAAGATGACACAAGCGGAATTACAATTAAAGTAAGAGGTAACAGCAGTGCTAATTATCCTAAGAAATCATATAAGATAAAACTTCAGAAAAAGGCAGATCTGCTTTGTCGTGGTAATGATGATGTCTATAAAGACAAAGAATGGGTATTGCTACGTAACGATAATGATTTAACAAGCAACATGACAGGGTTCAGGGTTTCTGAACTTATGAATTTTGCGTGGACACCTTCTTTTGAATATGCCAATGTAGTGATGAATGGTATATATCGTGGAATTTATTTGCTTTCTGAGTCAATAAAAATGAATTCCAATTGCAGGATTGATGTTGACGAAAACTGTGGTTACATTATAGAAAACGATCCGTATTATTGGAATGAGGACCTTTATTTTGACAGTTCCTTCGCATTCAACTATACCTTCAAATATCCTGAATCAAAGGATGTTACAGAAGAACAATTAGAATACATACAAAATGCCATGAACATTACAGAGGCTTCATTGGACGATGGTTCTTATCCAAAATATATCGATGTCAATTCTTTCGCAAATTGGGTTCTCACACATGACTTGCTTGGCACTTATGATGAAGCAGGTTCAAATATGTTTATCTCCAAATACAACAATACGACAAACAGCAAGTTTAAAATGGAAACTCCATGGGATTTTGACACAATAGAACAAACACCAGATGATTGGTCAAATATCCACAAGTCAATAGGTTTTTTCTACTGTAAACTTTTTGGTAACTCAAATCAAGAATTTGAAAAAGAATATATAAAGGTTTGGAGAGAAAAGGGAAATGATATCGTTGAAAGAATCATAGATTATTTGGATAACTTTGAGCATTCAGACCTTGCTGCAGCTCTTGATTATTATAGTCCATTAGATAGGCAAACTAACCAATTAAATTATGCCTCTATAACCGAGCAAATGGAAACAAGTAAGCAATGGTTTATTGATAGGAAAGCATGGTTGGATGATGCCATTACTAAATTGGAGAAAGAGATTATCTTTTGGCTTATACCTTATAGCTATCCTACAAATAACAATGCTATTTACGACTTACAAGGCCGTAGGGTATTGAATCCTACTCGTGGCGTTTATATTCTAAACGGTAAAAAACATATCGTTAAGTAAAATTTAGTTTGAAAAACAGAATAATATTTGCAAATTATTGCAGAAAATGTTATCTTTGCACACTTTTCGTTGTTTTGACACGTTACACAATCTGGGGTTGACTGGATTTGACAGCGGGTTGGAATGGTACGTAAGCACGCGGAGCATTGTCTGTCGGCTCCTTAATCTTGATAGTCACAAATTTATTTGGCGCAAACAATTACGCTCTCGCTGCCTAATCGAAGCATAGTAGATATGGCTTTATCCTGCTGCAAGGCGGTGGGACGAGACATCGCTCAGAAACTGTTATTCCGAAGTAGTCTGGTTATGCGGTGCTGGTAAATCGGGATTAGTCGCATGTTTTCTCCGTGCGTGTGATGAAATTTTTAGGAGATAAGATTGCGGTTGGTGGTTCGGGTCTTGCTGTAATACGAAAATAAAGTCCGAAATAAGCGTGTAGAAAGCGTATGGTTTCCCTGTTTGGACGAGGGTTCGAATCCCTCCAGCTCCACTCTGCAAATAAGGCATTCCTATAAAATAAGGATGCCTTTTTATTTTATATTATAAAACCTAAGAGAGAGCTACTATGAATATTCATGCTAAATGTTTGTTGTCGTTATCGTTGATATTGTTAAGCTGTCCAATTTTAGCAGATGAAACTGACTTTAATGCCATACCTGCCAAAAATGAGGTCGGGGCAGATGTCATGCCAACTGAAATTATGCCTATGGACGAGGCACCTTTTAAGATGGGCAAGCTCAAACGTCCAAAATTTCCTGACCGTCAGGTGATAATTTCCTCGAATGATGTATCAGAAAGCGGCAAACTCACCCCTGCAATAAATGATATAATTTCCGAACTGTCAAAGAAAGGTGGCGGCTCTGTAGTTGTTCCGACTGGCCATTGGAAATCTGGCAGAATAACCCTGAAAAGCAATATAAACCTGCAATTAGAAAGTGGTGCGATTATTGAATTTTCAGGCGAGATAGACGACTACCAGCCAGCAGTTTTCACCCGCCATGAAGGAATTGAGATTATGGGGGCAGGTGCATTTATATATGCAGATGGTGCCAAGAACATCGCCTTGACAGGAAAAGGGGTGATTATGGGACCACCAATGGATTCACCGATGCGCTCTTTGCCAAACGGTAACAGTGTCGTGGAGAACGATGTACCATACACCATGCCAGTGGCAGAAAGAATTTGTGACGGCTATGACGGCAGGACATTCTACCGCCCGAAGGCATTCTCTCCGATAAACTGTAAGAATGTACTGGTGGAAGGTGTCACATTTGAACGAAGTGTTTTATGGAACGTCAATCCTGTTTATTGTGAAAACGTAATAATACGTGGTATAACCGTAAACTCCGTAAACGTACCGAGTGGAGACGGTATAGACATATCTTCTTGCAAGAATGTATTGATAGAATATTCCACACTAAGTTGTGGAGATGACTGTTTCACGCTTAAATCAGGTCGTTGTGAGGACGGACTACGTGTAAACAAACCAACAGAGAATGTTTTGATCCGCTATTGTTTGGCAAATGAAGGACATGGCGGAATAACCTGCGGCAGTGAAACGGCAGGAGGAATAAAGAATGTATATCTACATGACTGTGTATTCAACAATACCCGTACAGGCTTCCGTTTCAAGACAAGGCGCAACCGTGGCGGCACTACTGAGAACATACTTTATGAGAATGTGAGGATTATTGACATGCGGGAGGCTTTCACATGGGACTTACTTGGTACACCTGAATACATGGGGGAATTGGCACGCCGCTATCCCCCACTCGACATAACACCACTGACACCAACAGTGAAAGACATCACAATACGCAATTTCATTGTGGAATCCACCGACAGACTCTTATCTGTCAATGGCATACCAGAGATACCGTGCGCCAACGTAATTATTGAAAACGGGATAGTCAAGACTAACGTAATAATAAGAACGCTGAACGACGCTGACGGTTTTACACTAAGGAACATGACTATCCAGGCAACAAACAACGCTGTTAAAATTGATGACAGTCGTAATGTTGTTTTCGATAATGTTACCTTTTATGTCCCTGGAAATGCACTTAACATGGATATGATAGGAGAAAAAACCTCTGGAATAGTAATAAGAAACAATGGTGAGGATATTATCTGCAAACAAGGTATAAATACCTTGAAGTAATGGGCATGATAATATACGACACTGCTTGTAAAAAGTAGGTATCAACCAAGTCAAACGGCACCGTCAATCTGAATTGCCGTATTTAACCGTAGCGTCGTAAGAAATAGTAAACTGTGCGATAAAACAACTTGGACTGTCGGGTATTCCCAACTGAGCCTGGTAATTAAAGCCCTTATCGTCAAGTTTATCAAGTACTATATCGCTTAATATACATTGGTCAAACATTTGTTTAGGAACAGCGTATGTAAAATCGCTCTTTCTGAAATCCTTTGAGAAAATGCCGTTGGCTCCTAAATAAATACTGATATGTACTATATTGTCATAATAAACATTCTCCACTTCAAGACCATCATCATTGTATGATGACTTATATACTTGATAAGAAGTGGGGTTCACCTGCACATAACAATGATACCTCTTATCCACATAGTTGACAACAGTATCTCTTTTTATCAATGTATTCTGATTTATTACAATCGAATTGTCATGGATAAACAACAAGGAATCGTTGGGATTATCACTCTTAATCAGGCTCATGATATCTCCGTTGCCATTCTCAAACTCAAACACATCCTCTTCCTGACGTATTATCTTGTATTTCGATATATTATTCCCCAACAAAACTAAAGTATCACGTATTATCTGAAAACATACTGCCCTACTTGTTGAGTCTGGGTAATAGATAGTATCTCCCTTTACAAGGAAAGAAACGTCACCTTCGTTTGCATCAATCCAAATACCCTCAAGCATAGCCTCTGCGTCGTTGTCTTCCTCTGTATCTTCCTGTTTCTGTGAGCCATTGCCGCATCCCATTAAGAATAGGCAAAACAACACAGTCAAATATAATATATATCTTATCATCTTTCTACATCATAAAAGTGATTTTGAACAATTACAATCATGTTTTCCACTAAAAAGTGCCATCTATATACACTTATATCTG
>JAJPYV010000391.1 GCA_021204735.1 Prevotella sp. | reverse complement strand
ATAAATATGAACATTAGTATTTTCGGTCTCGGCTACGTCGGATGCGTAGGCGCAGCTTGTTGTGCCAAATTGGGGCACAAGGTTATTGGTGTTGACGTTTCAGAGAACAAGGTGAATCTGATTAACAGCGGTCGTCCTACTATTATTGAGGATGAAATTGAGGATCTTTGCAAAGAGGGGCATGCAAAGGGTCTGCTCTCCGCAACTATGGATACTCATTACGCTGTGCACAACAGTGAGGTGTCGTTCATTGTTGTCGGTACTCCAAGTTCTAAGGAGGGACACCTGAACCTGAATTACATCTATACTGTGGCAAAACAAATCGGGGAGGCTTTGAGGGATAAGTCGGATTTCCACTTGATTGCCATTCGCTCTACTGTTCTGCCTGGTACTAATGAGAAGGTGGGCAAGATTATTGAGAATGCGAGCGGCAAGAAGCGTGGCGAGGCTTTCACTATTGTCAGCAACCCTGAGTTCCTTCGTGAGGGTACAAGCGTGCACGATTATTTCAACCCGCCTCTCACTCTTGTCGGCGTGGATTCGGAGTATGCTGAACAGAAGTTCCGTGAACTCTACAAGGATATTAATGCGGAGTTTATCTGCACGGATATCAAGGTCGCTGAAATGATGAAATATGTCAACAATACTTACCATGCTTTGAAAATCGTGTTCGGCAATGAAGTAGGAAACATCTGCAAGGGACTGGATATAGACAGTCATAAGGTGATGGAGATTTTCTGCAAGGATACGCATCTGAATATCTCACCTTATTACTTCAAACCTGGTTTTGCTTACGGTGGCTCTTGTTTGCCGAAGGATTCGAAGGCGTTGAGGACTTTGGCGCGTGATTTGTATATCGACGTTCCTGTCATAAACAGTATCAATAACAGTAACGAGTTGCAGAAAAACAATGCTGTTGACATAATCGTTTCTAAGGGCAAGCGTAACATTGGTATTCTTGGTCTGAGTTTTAAGGCCGGCACGGATGATTTGCGTTGCAGTCCGATTGTTGATGTTGTGGAACGACTGCTCGGCAAGGGCTTTTCTATCAACATCTATGACAAAAATGTTAAGGTCAGTGAACTAACTGGCACTAACCGTGATTTCATCATGGCGAAAATTCCTCATTTGCAGCATTTCGTTACTGATAATTTGGATGAGGTTATCAGTAAGTCGGATGTCTTGGTTGTTACCAATAAGGAAAAGGAGTTTAATGATATCTTGAAGAAATATCCTGGCAAGATTGTCATTGACCTTGTACGTGAATGGAAAGAGGTTGATTATGATGGTGTTTACGAGGGTATCTCTTGGGGCAACATCAACGTTAATTCGGCACAAAAACAGACTATCGAAAAGGATTTCGTAGGAACGGAATTTTAAAAAATCATGGGTAAATTGTCTTGGTATCTGAACCGTCTCAAGGCGATGAATGCCATGGAGATTTGCTGGCGCCTGTCACAGAAACATCTGCAACAGCAGGAACGGCATTTGTTTTCAGCGCAAAACATCCCTGTTACAAAGGAATGTTTCTATAAGGAAATATCTGACTTGCATTTCAATGAGAATGCCTTGGGTATCAACTTCGGAAATTCTGATTTTAATCTGTGTACAAGCATTCATCTTCTTGGTGGTTACAAATACGAAGATTTTAAGGATAAGTGGCATAGTGGTTTTCAGACAAATAATGAGTGGGCTCTGACTTTCTCTTATAGTTTGGATTACAAGCAGTGTGACAGCATTGGGGATGCGCGCACTAATTGGGAACTGAACCGCCATTTCCAGTTTGCTTTGCTTGCAAAGGCTTATTATGCTTCAGGGGATAGCAAATACTTGGATGAGTTGCATGGTTTTTGGTCGGATTGGAATGAGAAAAATCCTTTCTTGCATGGCATTTCATGGACAAGTGTCATGGAACTTGCTATCCGTTCTATTTCCTGGATGTATGCTCTCGCTTTCCTGAAAAAACGTGGTGGTGTTGACGAAAAGTTGTTGTATGGTTTGGAGATTGGGATTCTCAATATGGTGGCGTATATCTCTCGGCACTATTCCCGCTTCTCTTCGGCTAATAATCATCTGATAGTTGAGGCTACTGCCATGGGGTTGGCTGGTTATGCTTTCGGATATTCTAAATGGAAGTCTCTTGCTATTAAAATCCTTACTAAGGAATTGCCCAAACAGAATTATGTGGATGGGGTGAACAAGGAACTTTCACTGCATTACCAGACTTTCGTTATGGAGGCTTATGCTCTTATAGCGCATGTCGTAAAATGTGCGGGGGATGTGGTTCCTGATACGTGGCTCCCGTTTTTGGAGGAAATGTCGAAGTTTCTTGCTCATTCTACTTGGAGGGAACTAACTGTTTGTGAGTTTGGCGATGATGATGAGGGTAAGATATTGGACTTGAACGGCGGTGATTTCCTGCATTTCAACTATGTGCTGCAATTATGCTCATTGGTTATCGGTAAGCGTTTTCATTCGTTCAATGATACGAATGAGACGATAAATTGGCTGTTCTCACATGATGAAATTAAGAAAATCAAGAATCTTCCTTTGTATAACAACAGCAAAAGTCGTTGCTTTGCGATTGGTGGTAATTCTTTCTTGCGTGACGTCAATGACAGGATATTGATAGGAATTGATCATGCTGCTCTTGGCTTCGGTACTCTCGCTGCTCATGGACATGCTGATGCTCTTAGTTTTCAATTGTTTGATAATGGTACTCCTATTTTCATTGACCCAGGAACGTATATTTATCATTGCTATCTGAACGAGAGAAATGCTTTCAGAAGGTCGGATCATCATAACACGGTGATGATTAACGGTCGTGAGCAGTCAGAAATGCTTGGGGCTTTTCTCTGGGGCAAAAAGGCGAATACAAGGTTATTGGATAGCTCGCTTAATGGGAAACAGGACAAGATTGTCGCTCAGACATTGGGGCTTTCCAAAGTCTTGCATCGCAGACAGTTTTTGTTTGATAAGGAAACAGGCAAACTCGAAATTACTGATTGTTTTGAGGATCAATGTGATTGGGTTGCGTGTTTCGTTATCGATCCTTCTTTGTCATTGCAGATTAATGATAATGTCGTGAAAATCGGTAATTCGTGGCAGCTTATCTCTGAATGTGGCAAAATATCTGTGGATGATATCGATGTGTCTTTCAGGTATGGTTGCAAGGTGCCTTCTAAGGTCTTACGTGTGAAGGGTTACGGTGTTTACAACAAATTTGAAATTTCTTATTATAAATAGCGGATAGTATGAATAGAGTGCTTGAGTCAATTTTTCTGCGTCTTTCCATGTCTAATTGGATTCCCTCACGGCATAGATATAAAATAATTCAATGGGGGGGGTAAAAATTGGTAAATCATTTGTGGGTCAACAGGTTATCTTCGATAGCAAATTTCCACACGAGATAGAAATAGGTAATCATTCGGCAATTACTATGCGCTGCACTATACTTTCGCATTTTGTAGAACCGGCGATAGGTGGCGGTAGGCATTATGTTAAGGGGCATGTGAAAATTGGTGATTATGTCTTTATCGGTGCTCATTCGGTGATTTGCAAACCTGTAACTATTGGCGATTATTCAATTATAGCTGCCGGCTCAATTGTAACAAAGGATATTCCGGCTAATGAAATCTGGGGCGGCGTCCCTGCGAAATTCATCAAAAAGAGAATTGATCATTAAAATTCTGTCCTGTTTTCGCCACTTAATTTCAGAATCGACCATACACGTATCTGTGATGAGGATTTTTGATTGAATTTGGCAGACGCAAGCGATTTTTCACCCTCATTCATCCAATGTAGGGACACACATCCAATGTAGGGACACAATTTATTGAGTCCGCTCGTTCTGAAAGAACGAATTTTCACATAACCGAGAGCAGAATAAACTTGCTTAAATTCTGCCGAGCGTGAGAAAATCACTAACGGTAATTTAAACAAATATATGTAACGACAATAAAAACTAACCTAAATAATGGAACAAAGAAAAGTATTGATAATTGTAGAGAACTTGCCTGTTCCCTTTGATACTCGTGTGTGGCAGGAGGCTACGACATTGGCTGAAAATGGGTATGGCGTGTCGGTGATTTGTCCGAAAGGCAAGGGGTATGACAAGGATTATGAATTTTTGAAAGGTGTGCATATTTACCGCCATGACTTGCCTGCGGAGGGCAACGGGGCTGTCGGTTATGCAAGGGAATATTATTGTGCCTTGCGAGAAGAATACCGCCTTGCGAAAAAGATTTATAAGGAAAGGGGCTTCCATGTGATTCATGGCTGCAACCCGCCTGATGATATTTATATGGTGGCGCAACGGTTCAAGAAATATGGCGTGGATTATGTTTTTGATCATCATGACATCTGCCCTGAATTGTTTGAGGCGAAATTCGGCAAGACAACGGGCTTGCTCTACAAAAGTCAGTTGTGGTTGGAACGCCAGACTTACAGGCATTGTGTTTTTGCTTTCGTAACTAACGAGAGTTACAAGAAGATTGCTATTGAGCGTGGCGGAATGAAGCCTGAGGATGTCTTTGTGTTGCGTAGTGGTCCGAAGTTGGAGCGTTTGAAGATTGTTCCTGCTAAACCTGAGATTAAGCGTGGGCGCAAATATATGGTTGGTTATCTCGGTGTCATCGGACAGCAGGAGGGTATCGAGTATCTGTTGCAGGCTGCTTCGTATATCAAGAATGAGTTGAAACGTGATGATGTGTTCTGGGGCATTGTTGGCGGTGGTCCGCATTTGGCTCAATTGCGCAAAATTTGCACGGATATGCAGTTGGATGACATCGTGGAGTTCACTGGTCGTGTGTCTGATGAAAAACTTCTTGATTATCTTAACACGGCTGATGTATGTGTCAACTCTGATGAGTACAACAGCATGAATGACAAGAGTACGATGAACAAGATTTTGGAGTACATGGCTCTTGGCAAACCTATCGTTCAGTTTGATTTGACGGAGGGGCGTTATTCCGCACAGGAAGCCAGTCTGTATGCAAAACAGAATGATGCGAAAGACATGGCGAATAAGATTATTGAACTTCTTGAAAATCCTGAAAAGCGCAAGCAGATGTCTGAATATGGGCGCAAGCGTATCATAAATGAACTGAGTTGGGAGCATACCAGCAAGGCTCTCTTGGCTGGCTATGACAAGTATTTCAAGAACAGAGGACTGTAAATTTTATTTCCTTAAAAATTTAATCAACTGAAAAATAAATCTGAAATTATGGATGCTATATCTTCCACCAACAGAAATATCGGTGTAGATATTTTAAAATGTTTTGCGGCTATCCTTATAACGAATAGTCACATGGATTTTCTATATGTTAAATATAGCGCATTGGCAACAGGGGGCTCATTAGGAGATGTCTTATTCTTTTTTGTATCTGGTTTTGCTTTATTCATGAAGCCATCACAAAGGACAGGACATGATTTTGCCAACTGGTATAAAAGAAGGATTAACCGTATTTATCCAACGATATTTGCAATTGCCATAATAAGATGTTTGTTGGTTGGTAGCAATGCTAACATTATAGAAATAATTCTTTATGGCGGTGGCTGGTTCTGCTCTTGTATTATGATATACTATATATTTGTATATCAGATAGTTACAAGAAAATCGGGGGGGGTAAATTTATACATGCTACTTACAATTCTCCTGTCAGTAATTTGGTTCTTCCTATTAGAAAGACCAATTGGGTATAATATGTATAAGCCTGTGCCTGAGTTTACAGGAAACGTGAAGTATTTGATTTATTTTCTTTATATGTTATTGGGTGCAAAAGTCGGAATGTCTGAGAAGCCACGTTTGAGTCCTGTGAAAGATACAATTATGCTTTTCGTAAGCATTTTTCTTTTCTATGCCCTCTATATATTACCTCGAAAATTCTATGTTATTGAATGGTTGCAGATAGCAAACATCATACCTCAAATGGGTGTCTGTTACTATATGTATAAAGTCAGTATTGGTT
>JAJPYV010000241.1 GCA_021204735.1 Prevotella sp. | reverse complement strand
AGTTATAAACCGCAGTAGTTTCCATTTCAGTACCCTCCTTACAAGTGTATAACCATTCCTTTAAATGCAGAAAGTACCCTGTATGTCTTGTTGTTTTTTGAAATCGCCGTCTTTAATTTTTCAGACAGGCATTTCTTGCTTTCTGCCGAACCATGAACCAAAACCACTTTATTAGTCTTTAACGAACTTCCGTATTTGACTAAATCATCATGGTTGGCATGGCTACTGAAAGTAGACAAGGTTATACAATCGGCACGATTTGGAACCTTTTCTTTGTTGATACTTATAGTCTTATACTCACGACCATTTTTAATTCTATATGACAAGTATGAGTTATTATCACCAGTGTAACCAGAAAATATAATCATACTGTTTGTGTCTTTAATATATTTTTTGAGATAGTTTACAATCCTGCCATTGGTGCAAAAGCCGGAAGATGAAATTATAATCTTTGGCTTATTGTCTGCCAGACATTCTTTAGAGTCTGCGCTCTCAGAAATAAACTTCACATTCTCCCAATGGTAAACCTTATCCCATAAATCCAAGTCCTCACCTTTGAGCAGAGAGAAATATAAATCGCTAATCTCGCAGCTCAACTTTGAATCCACAACAACCTGTGTTTTGAAATTTTCATCATCAGCATATATATCATATATAGTTGTCAAGATTTCCTGCGTCCTGCTAAAACTGAAACAGGGCAGTACCACACTGCCGCCTCTTTCCAAGACTGTATCTATGGCTGTTTTAAAATGAACAATATCAAAATTGCGCCCTTTGAGATTTGGCTTTTTTGCATCTCCGTAGGTGGACTCCATGATAACGACATCATTGAAAAACTTTGGTATTTCAGTGACATCCACAAAATGATTATTCGTGTTTAACGCTCCGATATCAGAGGTATACAATATTTTTCGTTTTATTCCCTGTGATGTCAATATAAGCTGTAGCTGTGCCGCTCCAACACAATGAGAATTTCTGAGCCATTGAAAACTGATATTATCATCCAATTCAATTATCTGGTCATATTCCTCATGTACTTCAATGAGTGAGAGAGTATTATAAACATCTTCTTCCTCATACAGTGGTGCATATTCTCGCTTAAACCTTTTAGACAGTATTCTCGCTTCATTATTTACGATAAAGCAAGAGTTGAGCAGTAGCGATTTCATCACCAGTGCCGTTTCTTTGGTCGCTATAATCTTTCCGCAAAATCCCTCTCTAACCAATCGTGGCAAAAGTCCGCAATGGTCAATGTGCGGATGCGCAACAAAAACATAGTCTATCTCTTTTGGTTTAAAAGCAAACTTCGCTGAATTTATCTTATATGAATCAAGGTAATCATTAGTCCTCGATTGATGCAGCCCACATTCTAATAAACATTGACGGTTTCTGAAACGAACTAAATATTGCGAACCAGTAACATCGTTTGCCGATTCTCCCACGAAATAAATTCCATCTCGCTTTATCTTCTTTTTGTTCATTTTGAATACCCCTGTTTATTATAGTTTCTTTGCAATATCTACATATTTATCCTCTATATATCGTCTGCTTTTCGCAACGTAATATCCAACTGTGTCACCTGATTTATTCACAAACCCTCTGTTGGTATTCCTTAAAATGCCAGCATTTAAAAGGGCTTTCACTTCATCAACTGTAATAGTCTTAATAATCAACACTTCCTTTTTGTTAAGATTAACTCTCCCGACAGGACTCGAACCTGTAACCACCTATTTAACAGACAGGCACTCTACCAGTTGAGTTACGGGGGATGAGTGGGGATGGACTCGAACCATCGGTGTTTCTAATGTGCCAGATTTACAGTCTGGTGCCTTCGCCGCTGGGCTACACCCACCCTTATATATCGGCAGCCCACATGAGGAATGTTGCGTCCAATCATTCACAGCATATTGGGCAGCCTTACGGATAATGCGGTAATTTCTAAGTCAATACCCAAGAGACAAATCCGTAAGTAAAATCGGATTGTCCCTTGCAGATTCATCTTTATTCTTTTTATGTATGCAGAAGGATGACTTAAACCAGCCGCAGCGATAATCTTAATTTTGTCCTCAATCCTGCTTTTCAAGAATCACACCCAGCACGGAGTCCAGTCTCATGCCAGGTGCGCAAGAAAAGAAAAAGATAAAGAAATGAAAAGGTAGTATATCCCATATACATATATACCATATAAGTAAAATTGACCATTTTTAAAACACCCTAAAAAAGTTACGGTACCTCCGCTACTTTTTTGCGGTTATTTTTAAGTCATCTTTTAAAGGCTCTGACTTCATCTGCGTATTTTTGCGTCTTTGCCGCTGCGTTTCCAGCTTTCTGTCACGCCTGTATTTCTCGTAACAGTCGGCGCATCTGGTAGTTTTTGTGTTATGACTGTTCACTCTGAATTGCTTTCCGCAGTCAGCGCAGACAATAATCTTCGTGTCTTGCCTGGTATATCCCTCACAGTTATTACATCTTTTTCTGGTTCCTGCTTTATTGCCACGAACAAGTATGCCGCAGTCCTGACAGCGTATGAAATTCTCTCCGCAGTATTTCAGATACTCATAACCAAGCTCCCTGAAATCAGAAATGAACAACACTTTTTTACCGTCATTGTCAATAAATGTTACTCTGACACTGAGGTTGCCATTTTTCTTAGCAAGCTGCAAGTAGCCCAAATCTTTTAAGTCGCCAATCTTAAAATTTCTCTCTGCCACCGAGCAGTTGACTCTGGCGAGAGTATAAATCTCTTTGCGGTCATTATTTACCCATCCGTTATTTTTGTCGTTACGCAAATTTCCGAGTTTAGCCAAGCAGAGTATTGTAAACATTACCCTCCGCATGGTTTTGGTTTTAAGTTCCTCTATCTTGTCGAGTTCGCTTTGTGTAATCCACACCCCATCATTTTCATAGAGCGGATATCGCTTCGCCTTGCGGACGATGCTCTCAACAGTGTCATCCCAAGTTTTGCGAAAATGTTTATATTTTGGATAATTTTCTTCTAAAAATTCCTTTAAATTTTCTGAAATCTTTTTGTTTTTTAATCCAATACTATAATAATATTTTGCAAGTATCATTAAGGTATTATACGGCTTATCACCCATGTTTCCATCTTTGATACACTGTTCGGCGTAATCTCTCTCATTCAAAATTATCAACTATATCTTCCTCCTGTACATCAATCGTTTTCATCTCAAACATCTCGCCACAGTATTCAAACTCAGAGCCAGAATGTGAAGGGAAAGAAATCTTATGGTCGTTACGCCGTAACAGATTTTCAATTATAACATCTCCTGCGACATCCCATGCGAATTGTTTTGTGGATTCTCTTTGATAGCAGATGTCTAAAACAATGTCGCATAGTTCCTGTTCGTTGGGGCAGATTTCTCTGGCTTTCTTTACGAACCTCCTTGTAAAGTCATCACGAGCCTGGTCTTTTAAATCGTCTGTATAACCATATGAGCGAACACGCTGTTGGTATCTTTCAAGCTCAATCTTGTAATCTTCATAGAGTGCTAAAATTGACTCATGGTCATTTTTACTGTATGTGGTTCCGCTTTTTAAAATAGTGTAATCAAATGGTTCGCCATCTGGAATAGTGGGAGAGTAGCCAGGGAACTCCCTCTCGAATATCCAGCAGATGCGGTTTACCACACACGGATTCTGGCCAACGCAAAATCCCTTATCATAAAAATGTAGGAAGTCCTGCATCTTGCGAGTCTTACGCTTATAGTTTCTTAAATGTTCTATATCTTCCAGACGATACTTTGCGAACGATGTCTGCATATCACTCACATTGTTCTTGATGTAAGTTTGCAATTTGTGTTTAAGCTGCGGATAAACATAAATCATAAAGTATGGTTTGTTCGCCGCAACAATCGTCTGGTTAAACCTTTTTGTATTTGTGGTCTGCTCATCGTCTGTATCTTTTACCCTGTTCTTTGAGTAGTCATACCAGTAGTCCGGCATGGGTTTAGCAATAATACCTTTTGCCCTGTCAATGGTGTTCTGCTGATAAAGCTGTCCGCACATGATACGGTAAGCCAAAGTCTTATACTCGATACTGTCTGGCTCATATCCTGCCTGTCGCTCAATCATGCTCGTAACATGATTGGTAACCACGCCAATATCATCATTAAACGCAAGTTTGTTCGCCGCAATGATATCTTCCTCAGTGACTATCTTCTTGTCGGCTTTTCTCTGTACGCACATGATAGTAGGAGAGTTGAGCGTCTTTTTTACAATGATTGGATTGTCAGTGTCCATGTTGGTATCACCGTCTTTGTCCGCTCCGTTCATGGCATCGCAAGCCGTGTCCCAGGCATTAAAGATAATGGCAGTCTTGATGTGCTGATACCAATAAGCAGTGTCCTCATTGTTTACCAGCTTCATTTTGCGGATATTGTTATGGCAAGTCATGGGCGCACGAAAACAGGCAAGTTCAGTCGAACCTTTATCAATCCAGTATTTGTGATAAATTTCTCCTGCCTTTAAAAGCCCTGTGACTTCCAAACCGAACATACTTTGGCAAAGAGCGTATGGGTCGCCGCTTATCATAGCGTAGTTGGCATTGATTTTGACAGAGCCTTTCTTTGCAATCTCAATCCGCTTCTTAATCATGGAGTAGATGCTTTTGCGCACATAAGGGTCATTTATCATCCGCTTGTCAATCATCAATGCCTTTATATAATTGTCATCAACAGAAGTCACATTGTCCTCGTTTAAACTGTAACCAAGGAGAAAGACGAGGCTTTTGCGCCAGTCCATACCGAGTACGCCCTTAATCTCATCAATAGTCGGCTTGCACAGTTCTTCCAGTTCCTCATCCGTGAAGTCATAACTTTGTAAAAACTGGTAATTGGTGTTCCTTACGTTCTCCAAAATATCAGGCGTGATTTTTGGAGTAGAGAATTGATAGTGGTTCCTCTCACAGTTTTCATAGTAATCTTCCCAACTGCTATAGCTATCCCACAGTTTAAGCATTGAGACAGTAAGAATGATGTCTGCCTCTCTAATATCTCTAAGGTCGCCCCAGGCATCCCTTATCATATAAGTTCCTGCTATGCGCTCGGCAAAATCCACAAAGTCAAAAGTATAGACCATGCCTTTAGTCCACGCATATCTTGTGTTTATTCCAGAAAGCGGCTGCTCTGGGTCGCCACCAAAGAAAGCGTTTATGGTTTTTGCGTACTCAGGAGACATGAGGCCATAACCATCAGAGTCATCATGCTCAACCTCAAAGTCCTCAATGACCGACATCTCAGGTTCGCCCTCTGCCTCGTCATTTAACATTATGACTTTTTCCTTAAAGTGGGTTATACAGTCATTAACCACGATAAAGCCTTTTGGCTTCGGCAGCGGCACAGAGCCGGAGCAGACCAAGGCTTGATAGGCTTCGAGTTTGGCAGGAACGAGCGGCATTTCCAAGTTGCGCCCATTATCTAAACGCTTTTTTAATTCAGGGTAAAGGTTTTCATTAACGTAAACGATGGTTGATGTCTTTATGCCCCCATTGGTTCCTAAAAATCTGCGGTAATGAATTATCTTACCGTCACCAAAGTCAATAGAAAATCCCTTGTTTACTTTGTCATAATCTGAGGGAGAATCCATAATCACGCTTACATAGTCTTTTATGAATTGAAGATTATAAAGCGCATTATAGTATTCCTTTATTAGCTTTTTGGTTTCCCTTGTTCTGGGTCTGCTTTTAGCCACTCTTATTTTCTTTTGTATTTCACGAACCTTGTCATTTACGTTCGTGACTCCGTTAAGCTCATCTATAAACCGCAGCACCTGGCTGTCTCCGATAGAAACTATACTTTCTGGGTAAGACTCCATAGCCAACGAGAGAGGTCTTTTCAAGTTCCATTTTGCGGTTTTGAGTTCTTTGCTATGTATCTTATATACCATTTTCAGGCAGTTCTTTTGTTCCATTAACTACTCCTGATTTAAAAATCCATAATAGAAGTTAATTTAACTTCTGGACG
>JAJPYV010000212.1 GCA_021204735.1 Prevotella sp. | reverse complement strand
TGTACTTGCTCCATTAAAATTATGTATAGTTTGTGGCGCAAAGGTACACCGATTTATCGTAATTCACACATAAATGAGTATTATTTTTGAGTTTTTAAGAAAAAAGTTGTAGAAAAAATTGTCAGTTCAAAAAAAAGAAGTATCTTTGCAAACGGAAAGCAATATGAAGCGACATAGCAATCCAAATTATTGGGATATGGTGTAATGGTAACACTACAGATTCTGGTCCTGTCATTCCTGGTTCGAGTCCGGGTATCCCAACACAAAAAGACATCCTTTAAGGGTGTCTTTTTTATTTCCTTACTGTTTGCATCTATCTAAAAATTTACTCTTTTATTTTGTATTGCACCAACTTTACTGTAATTTTGCAATTCAAAAACCACTCCTATTGATTATGAAAGAATTAGCTTTAAAGTACGGATGCAATCCTAATCAGAAACCGTCTCGCATTTACATGGAAGATGGCGAACTCCCTATTGAGGTTATCAATGGCCGCCCCGGATATATTAATTTTTTAGACGCACTGAACAGTTGGCAATTGGTGAAAGAACTGAAAGCAGCCACTGGACTGACTGCGGCAGCCAGTTTTAAGCACGTATCACCGGCTGGTGCGGCAGTAGGACTACCCCTTAGCGACACGTTGAAAAAAATATACTTCGTGGACGACATCAACGAGGAACTATCTCCTTTGGCATGTGCGTATGCCCGTGCAAGAGGAGCCGACCGCATGAGCAGTTACGGTGACTTCATAGCTCTCAGTGACACCTGCGATGCCATCACAGCAAAACTCATAAAGAGAGAGGTCAGCGACGGTGTGATTGCCCCTGGCTATACAGAAGAAGCTATAGAGATACTCAAGTCAAAGCGCAAGGGCACTTACAACGTGATAAAGATTGACCCTGCATACGTTCCAGCACAGGTGGAGCACAAACAGGTGTTCGGCATAACATTCGAACAAGGGCGCAACGAGGTCAACCTCAACGACCCGGCTCTCTTTGAAAATATCCCTACAAAAAACAAAACTCTCACCGAAGATGCAAAGCGCGACCTTGTCATCAGTCTTATAACCCTGAAATACACACAAAGCAATTCAGTGTGCTACGTCAAAGACGGTCAGGCGATAGGCATAGGAGCCGGTCAGCAGAGCCGTATCCATTGCACTCGTCTTGCGGGCAACAAGGCTGACATCTGGTGGCTGCGCCAGCATCCGAAAGTGATGGGTCTTCCTTTCGTTGACAAAATCCGCCGTGCCGACCGTGACAATACAATTGATGTTTACATCAGTGAGGACCATGATGACGTATTAGCAGAAGGCACATGGCAGCAGTTCTTTAAGGTGAAGCCGGAAATCCTTACTATGGCTGAGAAAAAAGAATGGATTGCAAAGAACACGAAAGTGGCATTGGGCAGCGATGCGTTCTTCCCATTTGGAGACAATATCGAGCGCGCACATAAGAGTGGTGTTGAGTACATCGCACAGGCTGGCGGTTCAGTGAGGGATGACAATGTAATTGAGACCTGCGACAAGTACAACATCACAATGGCATTTATAGGAGTACGTTTGTTCCACCATTAATTAATAAAAATGGCGAATTTTTATGGATGAAATAGATGAGATAATCAGCAATGGCGGATTGGTATTCGGCAGACCGAGAAAAAAGAAAGAGACTGTCGAAGACAAAATCAAGACCAAAGCTAAAAAGAAGAAATACATAACAGGGGCGCACGGAAGCGGTTCGGCTATGCAGAAAGCCAAATACCGGCAACGACGAGCCAACCGTCACAAAAAGTGACGGCAAATTTTGTATGCCATATCAACAAGCATGAAATGGCGTTAAATATTTTATTTATCTCATTACTAACAATATAAGAAAAACTATGAATATAGAAAACGAAATAAGTTGTTCCGTAATAAAAGCTATCAAGGAGTTATACGGACAGGAAGTGCCATGCGAGATGGCGCAGTTGCAGAAAACCAAAAAGGAATTTGAGGGCAACCTCACCCTCGTGGTGTTCCCTCTCCTGAAAATATCAAGGAAAAAACCGGAAGACACGGCAAAAGAAATCGGAGACTGGCTCGTGGCAAACAACCGTCATGTGGCATCGTTCAACGTTGTAAAAGGTTTCCTCAACCTCAACATAGCAACATCTTCATGGGTAATGCTTCTTAATCACATCAATGCTGACGGGAAATTCGGTGAGAAGAAAGCTACTGAAAACTCTCCCTTGGTGATGATCGAGTACTCATCTCCAAACACCAACAAACCTCTCCACCTCGGTCATGTGCGCAACAACCTGCTCGGCTGGTCTTTGGCTTGCATTATGGAAGCCAACGGCAACAAGGTGGTTAAGACAAACATCGTGAACGACAGGGGAATACATATCTGCAAGTCTATGTTAGCATGGCAGAAATGGGGCAACGGGGAAACTCCAGAGACGAGCGGCAAGAAAGGCGACCACCTGATTGGTGATTACTACGTGGCTTTCGACCAGCACTATCGTGAGGAGGTGAAAGCCCTAACAGAGGAATATGTCACCGCAGGAATGAAAGACGAGGATGCGGAGAAGAAAGCCAAGGAGGAAGCTCCGTTGATTAAGGAGGCACACGCTATGCTCGTGAAATGGGAACAGAACGACCCCGAAGTTCGCAGTCTTTGGGAAACAATGAACTCCTGGGTGTATGCCGGTTTCGACCAAACTTACAAGGCATTGGGCGTGGCTTTCGACAAGATTTATTATGAGTCACAGACTTACCTCAAGGGCAAGGCAAAGGTAGAGGAAGGACTTGAAAAAGGACTGTTCTACAGAAAGGATGACAACAGTGTTTGGGCTGACCTCACTGCTGATGGTCTTGACCAAAAACTGCTGTTGCGCTCCGACGGTACGTCTGTCTATATGACACAGGACATCGGCACGGCTGAAATGCGTTTCAAGGACTATCCTATCGACAAGATGATTTATGTTGTCGGCAATGAGCAAAATTACCATTTCCAAGTTCTGTCAATACTTCTCGACCGTCTCGGTTTCAAGTGGGGCAAGGAACTTGTGCATTTCTCTTACGGAATGGTGGAACTGCCCAACGGTAAGATGAAGAGTCGTGAGGGAACG
Organism: Prevotella sp.; assembly: GCA_021204735.1. Classification (GTDB taxonomy): domain Bacteria; phylum Bacteroidota; class Bacteroidia; order Bacteroidales; family Bacteroidaceae; genus Prevotella. The sequence continues at coordinate 2,911 of JAJPYV010000212.1, read as the reverse complement.
GTGGTTGATGCCGATGACCTTATCGAGGAGATGATTTCGGATGCACGAAAGACGAGTGAAGAATTGGGCAAGTTCAGCGATATGACCGATAAGGAGCGCAACGAGATTGCACGCATAGTCGGAATGGGTGCGTTGAAATATTTCATTCTGAAAGTGGACGCACGCAAGAATATGCTGTTCAACCCTGAGGAGAGTATAGATTTCAACGGCAACACTGGTCCGTTCATCCAATACACCTACGCCCGTATCCGTAGTATCATGCGTAAGGCAGCCGAACAGGGTATCGCAATACCAAGTACATTGAAAGAGGACATTGCCGTAAATGACAAGGAGGTTGACTTGATTCAGAAGACGAACGAATACAGTGCGGCAGTGGCACAAGCAGGAAAGGATTACAGTCCGAGCGGTATAGCAAACTACTGCTACGAACTGACGAAAGAGTTCAACCAGTTCTACAATGATTACAGCATTCTTGGTGCTGACACAAAAGATGAGAAAGAACTCCGCCTCGTCTTGGCTTCCAATGTCGCAAAAATACTGAAAAACGGCATGCGTCTGTTAGGAATTGAAATGCCGGAGAGAATGTGATATGGAGAACCCTCCTGACTATAGACATGATACGGTGCTGCCGTTGCCGATAGAAGTAACGGCAGACGCTTGGGCTGTGGATGCGGCGTGCAGTGGCAACCCCGGTAAAATGGAATACCGTGGAATTGACCTTGCTACTGGTGCTGCCGTATTCCATTATGGTCCTGTTTTCGGCACTAACAACATCGGGGAGTTTCTCGCTATCGTCCATGCTCTTGCACTTATGGAAAGGGATGGCATAAAAAAAACAATTTACAGCGACAGTTTCACTGCCATTACATGGGTCAGGAAAATGCAATGCAAGACTAAACTTGAACTAAACGACAAGACCGCCCCATTACATCGGGTTATCAAAAGAGCAGAGAATTGGTTGCGCTCCCATTCCTTCCGTGTCCCCATAGAACAGTGGGACACTCGCAAATGGGGTGAAATCCCCGCAGACTTCGGAAGAAAACAATGAAAGATTGCTTTATTATATCGAAAATATTTATTAGATTTGCATTCTGTAATCAACCTTATCTAACTTATGACAAAACATCCTCTTTGGTCAGACGATTATTGGCTGTTGCTCATGCGACTCTACCTGCGTAAGCCCGTCGGTGTGAAACCGTTGTACTCACGTGGATTAGTTGACCTTAGTCTTGAGTTGCACATACCCCCACAAGACCTATATCATTTGATGTTCCACTTGCGGCAGTTGGACACTCCACGCATAAAACGACTGTGGGAGCAATATGGCAAGAACCCTAAACTGTTGGCAAAAGGAATACGACTGCTTAAGAGGATGACAGGCTTCAACTCGTCTGGTGGTTTTTATGATGGCGTGGAGGTACAGGAATCATTTGAAAAGGACTTCCGTCCGATACCTTCCTACCCTACTTTCCGCCCGATAATGCTGATAATGATACTCGACCTTTATTTCCGTCTCACTCCAATAACAATGGTGGTTGATACACCTGAAGTAAAACAATTGGCACGAGAGATTAGAGTTAAACCGACTGATGTGGAAGAAATATTATGTGTGTTCAAAACCTGCGATCCTTATCTGAAACGCAAGGAGACAAACCACCCGTTGACGGGAATTTGTAAGGAGATATGGAACCGTTACGGCAACGGCAACCCGGAGGAGCTGTCTGCTCTTGCCGCACAGTTGAAAATGTTCTTCCGCAGGAAATAATGATTTCTTGTTTTCGTCAATGCATTAACCAAATTTACTCAAAAAACGCTACCACAACCACTTGAATCACTGATTCCGAAACTTAATGGCGAAAATAGGTAATAACGTTTCCGTCGTACTCTACCCTACTAACCATTTTTACGTTATTAGGCAATATTGGTGCTGGCGTGCCGCCTGTAACCGACATTGGTGATATTTCCACACGAATTTCATCCCACCACTCATCATTCTCAAGAAAATGCCTGTGGGTTTCTGCTCCGCCCTCAACAATCAGCGATTGTATTTTTCGCTCATGCAAAAAACTGAACAACTGGGGAATTACAAGTTTGTTGAAATCTATTGACGGGTCAAAAGGCGCATTTCTATCGAGAACTATCCTCATAGGATTTTTGCCGCTCCAATAGCGCACGTCAAGTCGTGGATTATCTCTCTCTGCCGTAACGCGCCCGACAAGAATAGCATCATTCTCAGCACGCAACTTATGACTTAGCATGTACGTGAATGGTGTTGACAAAGAAATCGGTTTGAAATTATCGTCAATAAAACCGTTAATCGTCTGGCACCATTTCAATGTTACGTATGGTCTGTTCTTCGTGTTGAATGTGATAAAACGCTTGTTCAGTTCCAAACATTCCTGCTCCAACACGTCAACTTTAACCTCAATTCCCGCATCCTGCAATTTCCTGATACCACGACCGCTGACCTCTTTGAACGGGTCAACACATCCCACGACAACTCGCCTGACACCTTTTCTGATTATAAGGTCTGCACATGGTGGCGTCTTACCGTAATGTGAGCACGGTTCAAGACTGACATAGAGTGTTGATTTGCCCAAAAGACATTCGTCTTTCTTTTTTACTGAGGCAAAGGCATTGACCTCCGCATGTCCATGACCGCAACATACATGATAGCCCTCTCCGACAATCCTGCCATCATCGCTCACAATCACCGCCCCTACCATCGGGTTTGGCCGTGCGTTCTGCATACCATTGCGTGCCAATTGCAGACAACGGCGCATATATCTCTCGTCAATCTGAATTTGTTCCATAATGCAAAGGTAACATTCTTTTACGTGTTTTCATAATTGGCAATGCTGATTACAATGGTTAAAAGGAGTTAAAGCATGCTCTTTTATCTCTTGCCGAC
>JAJPYV010000333.1 GCA_021204735.1 Prevotella sp. | reverse complement strand
CAAAATCTTTTTGTTTGATACCACGTTCCCGCAACTCTTCACGCAAGATTTCTCCAGGATGTATTGCCCGGGCAGGAACTAATCTGTCATTTCTTGTTGCCATAATGTGTACTGTCTATTTCAATTAATTCAACTTCGATGCCGTCTTCGGTTTCAGTAAAAATAAGGCGTTCCACCATACCGTTAACTAACCTCACAGAACTTTTAGGTTCATCATTTTGATATCTTAGTTTCTCATAATGCAAAGAACTAATGCTTTTTAGCACCTTCGTGGATACTGCAATGTTCATAATTTGGACAGCTTTTTGAAAACCAACTATAAGTTTTTTCTTCTTGCATACAAGTTTATATCTACGGGCTGATGTTTGGCCTGTTTCAAACAGTTCCCTTAACGCATCATCTCTATATGTCACTTTCATGTGGTGAAATATTTTATGCTGCAAAATTACAAAGAAATTACCAATTTTGGTAATTTCATTAAGGAAAAAATTAATACTTGCTTGTTTTTTAACATTTAAATCTTTTTATTTTCTAAAAAGATTTAGTCTTTCACTTTCTTTTTGCTGTATTTTGTGAGGCAAAGGGTGAGGATGAAATAGAATATGGTTTGGAGCCAGAGGGCGATGTATTCGGGCATGATGTCACTGAGGCGTGCACCCATGGTGTTCATTCTGATGAAGCCACGGATGCCGAAGGTGGAAGGGATGAGAGATGAGATCCACTGCCAGAATTTCGGAATACTGCTTTGCGGCCATGAGACACCGGAAATAAAAAGGAATACGATTGAAGAAAAGACCACTATCAACATCACATTCTCACGATATTTTACCGCAAATGAAACAGTCATTGCAAAGAAAATGCACGCCAACAAATAGGGGAGCATGAACAATAACATATCAGGGGCATGAAGCAATGACGTGAAACGGAAAAGTTTGGGAACTAACAATGTGTTGTAGGCAGCCATGACAGCATAAATGAGGAAGAAGGAAAGGGCAGTAGCCACAGTCCCCTTCAACTCCCGAAGGAAAGCCCCCTCCAACTCCCCCCTAAGGGGGAGGGCTACATTATTGCTTGAGGGAGATAGTTGATGGGATTTATTGTTGTTTGAGGGGGTAGAATATCTTGCCTTTTCACGTTTGGAGCCAGCCAAAAGACCGATGGAAAGGAGGAGAGTTTGTTGGATGATGAGCATAAGGACACCAGGGAGGATGAAAGTGCCATAACCGCCAGTGGGGTTGAAGATTTGCACCTCGTCGAAGTCGAGAGGTTTTGTGGAGATTTCATCTTCACGTGCTGTCCAGTTGCCAGAGCGTTCAATCATGATGTTGGTATTTATCACTTGTGAGACCTCTGTCGCCGTTTCATAGACAGCCTTATAATAAAGCATGAAACTCATGTCGCAGAATATTTGTACATGACCTTGCTGCATTCTGTAAACAGAGGATTGGAAATCCTCCGGGAAATAAAGAACACCGAAAACCTTCTGCTGTCCTATTAAGTCTTTCGCCTCGTTGAGGTTATCGCAATAATATGCCACTCTTGTGTTGGGCGAAGCATCAAACTTATCAATGAACTCACGACTAAGGTTGCTGTGCGACATATCCACGACAGCGACGGGAACCTCATGAGCCACCTCGTTGGTATATATCCAAGAATAGAGCAGAGGATAGAGTAGGGGGACAAGGAATGCGAAAATGAGAATACCCTCATCCTTGAAGATAGCCCTCATCTGATTAGTCCAAATGCTCAGAAAACTTTGCGACCCCTCGTCAGTATTCTCGTTATTTCGTTTCCCCATATTATGCACACTTTATGGAATATAAACAAACTCACTTAAAGCCTTACGGATACGCCATAATACAAGTAGAGGCAGAGCCGCAAAGACGATTAGAGCAGCGAAGTAAGGAAAGGTGTAAGAGAGAGAATAGCCGTTGAAGATACCCAACTGATACACCATATAATAATGGCGGAGCGGGAACAGCAAGGCGAGAGCCTGAATTTCAGAGTCCATTTCAGGAACGGGGAAAGCAGTACCGGAAAGTGAGAAACTGAGCACAGCCCACAAGCTGCAAACACTCATTGACATGCGGAGCGAAGGAGCGAGACCGAACATGAACATTCCGAAACCCTGAGCCGCAAGCACGGAAAGAAGACCGAGAAGCAGAATCATACCGATACCCCCTGGGTGAGGGAAATTTAGTATTCCGAACACATAGAACATATAAATGTAAGTAATGGCGAGGAAAATGAGCGTTTGAGGCAGCAGTTTTCCGACCATAGCAATATAGATATTACCGCCAGCCCTGTCGAGCAACTCTTTGGAAGTATTGAATTTCAGTTCCGTACCAATGGAATAAGGAGTAAGGAGGAAGATAAAGAGCATGAGGCAGCCAGGGATAAGCATTGTGCTAAGATACACATTATAATTGACCGATGGATTATTGATAGGGTGCAGATCGGTAACGACAGGTTGCAAGAACGCTATCACCTGTTCCGCCGCCAGTCCTTTGGCAGATAGGAGAGAAGCCCCGACCGCAGCAGAGCCGAGAGTAGAGACCGTTTTCAAGTCCTTGAACAGCAACGCCCCAGCTGTGATAGACGTAGAACTATAATAAAATGAGATTTTAGGTTGGCGCATGGCAAGCAAGTCAGCCGTAGTGCCATGCGGAATATAGAGAAACGCATATATCTTGTTGCGTTGAATGGCAGAGCGAGCTTCCGCCACGTTAGGGTAGTAAGCAACCACCTTAGAAGCCTGAAAGCCGTCCAACTGTCTGACCAACGAGCGGGAAGTAGGAGTATTGTCATTATCCACGATACCCACAGGCATATCAACAGGTTGCCCGGAGCCCATGAGAGTAGTAAAGAAAATGATAACGATGAGCGGTAGAATGACCATGCAGAACAAGTAAATGCGGTTGCGTTTCAGTCGGTTACATTCACGCAAAGCCACATCAACAGTCCGTTGTATGGTGTCTTGTAAATCCACTATGGCAAAAATTATTTTTTAATGATAAGCGACATACCAGGGCGCAAGCCATCAACCTTATCCACAGGGCGAGCCTTCACCTCGAAAGTCTTGAGGTCATACTGTCCGGTAGTCTTTGTAGCTTTCCATACCGCATAGCTCCCCTTATCCTTGATGTAGTAAACTTTCATCTGCAAGTCCTTGTTGAAAGCAGGGCAGAAAGCCGTGAACACCTCACCCTCTTTAAGGTTGCCGAGCCTGTCCTCACGCACGTTGAATGTGCCCCACAGGTCAGAGAGAATAGAAATGCTCATTATAGGCGAGCCGGCACCTATGAGTTCACCCACTTTCGGGTAGATGTCGCTCACCTCACCCTCTACCTGAGCCACCTGGACAGTCTCGTTGATATAAGAGTTCACCTCGTTGACAGCCCCTTTAGCCCTGTCAGCCTGAGCAGCAGCAGCCAATTTCTCCTCACGGCGGGCACCATTGACAGCCATGTCATACTGGCTTTTGGCAGCCTTTTCCTGAGCCTCGAAAGCCTTGTAGTTGGCAAACGCCTCATCCCTTTTCTGGGCAGTCATCACACCCTCGTCGAAGAGCCGTTGCACACGGTTGTAAGATTTCTCCGCTATTTCCAGACCAGCCTTAGCCTGTTGCCAAACCTCGTAAGCCCCGCTAATCTGTTCCTGTCGGGCACCCTTTTCGGCCATCTCGCTCAAAGCGTTGGCAGCATTCTCCGCACTCTGCGCCTGTTCCTTTTTAGCCACGATGTCAGGAGCATCGATAATGGCGAGCGTGTCGCCCACCTTGACATAGTCACCCTCCTTAACACGCAGTTCAAGGATACGTCCAGGCACTTTACAAGACACACGATATTCAGCCACCTCAACCTCGCCTTGTATAATGTCGTCGCCCCTACCGAAGGTGAAGAAGCCGATAGCCCCCACGATGATAACGACCACTATGAAAACACCGATAGCGAGGAATATATTTTTGTTCTGTGATTTTTCTGTCATAACGTTTTCTTTAATATAATGAATCTCCGAGAACTTTCTTTAAATTGATTTGAGTGAGTTTGACATCTATTTCAGCGTCAATCTTCTGCGAGCGAGCCTGTAGCCATGCCGTCTGTGCCGCCATCACGTCAGTAACATCCATGACACCCTCCGAAAAGCCGAGGTTAGCGCAGCGCAGGTTCTCGTCGGCATGTTCCGTGTTTTTTGAAGCCATAGACAATTTGCGTTCAGCCTCTGAAACCTTGAACACCCCCTGGTTGACCTGAAGAGTTACGCTTTCGCACGCATCGTCAAATTCCATAGTCGCAATATTTGTAGCCGCTTTGCTTGCCCTGATTTTGTAAGTGCCCTCAAACCAGTTCCATACAGGCATCCTCACCATGACACCGACGTTCCAGATACCCTCGAAACGTTTTTCAAAGCCATTGTAAACACAGGGGTTGGTGATGAGATAACCGGCAGTGAGAGCCACTTGCGGCAGATATTCCGCACGGATAAGGCGAGTGCTCTGTTTACTGATATCTACAGTATTCTGCAATATCTTGAGTTCGGGGCGGTTCTCGATAGCATTGTCTATATCCGCCTGCGGCGTATCGCTACTGTCAGAGACACATTCCTTATCCTCATCATCAAGAACAATATCCTTGCTGATAGGAATGCCGCACAACTGGCAGAGCAGCATTTTAGCGAGAGCAAGCCCGTTGGAAACCTGCGTGAGTTGCATTTCCGCCTCATTGACCTTCACCTCAACTTTTAAGCCATCAGCCTTAGTAGCCACTCCCTCATTAATCATTTTCTGTACATCATCGCTCAGTTTTCTGACAAGTTCGAGATAACTTGTGGCAAGTTGTTCCTTATGTTTGAGAGAAACTACAGTCCAATACGTATTATCAATGTTGTAAAGGATATTCTGCGTCTGGTTTTGGATATCGTTGGCAGCAAGATCCTCGCTGATTGCCGCTATCCTGTTCATTGCCGTTATACCGCCGCCCATATAAAGAGGTTGAGTGAGCATAATAGAAGCAGCGAAGAAATTGCGGGTGTCCGTCTTGAAGGCATCACGGATAGACTGTCCCACGCTGTTGCCCGCCTGTTCCAGTTCAGGCATCATATTCTGAGCGATGTTGCCAAGCGCATTCGCCGTTTCAGAGTTGATAATACCCTGTCCAGCCATTTCTGAGATAACGGATGATACGGAGTTGCCCAATTGTCCTGCGGCAGTAGTACCCAAGTTACTGAAAGTTTCCTTTTGTCCGTTGTTCAATAGAGATATCGGTCGGCTTGTGAACTCATATCCGCCCATAATATCCACGTGAGGCAGATATTTCGTCTTGGCAGCCTTGTGAGTATATTTCGCCACATCCTGTTTCAGCCGGGCGATGTTCACCTGTTTGTTGTTGCGCAGAGCCATGGCACGGCAAGAGTCGAGCGAGAGCATCTCCTGTGAGAATGCAGGCAAAGCCATGACAAGCAGCAGGAAACAGGCAGCAGTCAGTTTCATGTAAGAGTTATGAATGTTGTATCGCATCATAAAAGAGATGTTTACTTATCGAAAGTGAAAGACCGTTCACCTATCATATTGCCGTCAGCGAAGACACTGACAGAGTAAGTACCCTTTTGGTAAGTGGTATTCTCGTTCCAATAAACAGAGATAGGAGTAGCTTCGCCGGTATATTCGATAGTTTTTTTAATGGAATATTGGAGATCCCTATTTTCGTAAGTAAAAGTGCCACCTTTAGTGAGAGTTCTTCCCGTAGTATTCTTAATTACGACATATAGAGTTTTCTCACCGTTTTGGGCAGTAACATTTTTCGCCAAGGTGAAATTCACTTGTGTAGTTTTCCAGTCATTAATTCTTTTAGCCTCAGAGCCCCTCTTATTCTTTCTAATCATAGATATGCCCGTAGCCTCAAGTTGAGCAGCAATAGCGACCTTTTCGGATAGAGACTGTTTGTCAGCACTAAGGCCCTCGATACGTTTTTCAGCCTCAGAGTATTGGTCTTTAATCCTGATATTCTCCTCCGTAAGACTTTGGTTGAGGCGGTTGAGCGAGTCAA